>JAXHTT010000310.1:0-1663 GCA_034190055.1 Pseudomonadota bacterium
AACTGCTTGTAACTCATGGTAACTACTCTTGTTTTTTGGCGATTACAGAGTACCACCAACAGGCAGTTGATCTCTTCTCACCATTTAACCAAGAGTGGTGCACTTATTATCTGAATTCGGGCCAAACTAGTAGTGTTGGATTCTAATTTGGGAATTACCCTTGTACACAATCTTGCCATTTGAAATGAAAGGAGTGCTGAGTAACCGACTTTTCTAAAAACACGATAGACGCTGACCTCGCTAATTGAGTCAAAAAAGTCTTTTAAGTCTAGTTTTATCATCCACTTACTACTGCAATGGTGTTTTGCAGCTTCGTATATTGTACAGTCACTTTTATAGGAAGTGACCGCTTGATGACTTTCTAGTTGAAGCAGAATTTTTTCATGTATGAAACGCTGAACAGTTTTTAATTCATGACAAGGTACGCAAATGTATCTTTTTTCAGAAGTTGTACGTTTCTTTATGGAAAAAACTCTATAAATTGGTGTGTTTGGATCTATTTCCCGTCTTTGAACTAACTTGTCTAGAATGGTCGAGTCGATTCCTGATTGTTTGGACAGGTGTGCTAACGTAAATATGGGAAGAGCTTTATTACAATTAACTTTGTGGCCAATTCTCAACGCGTTTTTAGTAATTTCAGTATTACGTTTTAATTGCAAGGCATTTTGTTTGTATCGCTGAGGGTGCCATTTCTTCATCTACTTTGATTCCTTTTTGAGTATCTTTAATTGAATTTCGCAGCAAGGCACGAAGTGACGCAGCGTAAGCGAAATTTAATTAGAGCTGCTCTTAGCGGATGCTTAGTCAAAGGTTGCAAATTTTGCTTCCCCGTTAACTGAATAGTTAACATATGTGCACAAAAAACTATGTTCAAAGACTTAGTTTCTTCGTACGACTCACTAGAATCGAGACTCCCTCAGCGAATCTGGATGATACAGCAAATCTATTTTCCACTCTACTTTTCTTCGATTTTTTTTGTTACTTTTCAATTGGTTTAAAAGGTTTCCACCTTCATCAGTAAGCCTGTATTTTTCTGATATCCAGTCACACTTCTGAGCGAGCTTCAACTGGCGTTTTACATTTTCTTTTGTTAATGATGTTCTTTTTGATATGGCATTTATAGATCTGGGACTTTTGTGGAGAGACGCCAAAACCACTAAAAAATCCTTTGCTTCTCTGCTAGCTGTTTTCAGCCATTTACTAGTAGCCAGTTTAAGTTGTTCGTTACGTTCAAGTGTTTTTCCATGATCTATTTCTAAAGGGCCATTATTCATTTCATACTTAGTGTTTCCCGTTACTCTAGACTTGAATAGAGGAGGGATGTTTTTTTTAGATTCCTTGTGTAGTATCAGCGGTGAGTTATTCGGGATGCCATGTGCATATGCGATCAGCGCACCGACATCATCGTAACCAAGTGGGCCTAAGTGTTCGTTTGACTGTTTGTAGCTATAGCGAGAACAAAAATCTTTTATTTCTTGAGCTTCAGTCTTATTAAAAACACTATCAATTGTAGGGCACTGAATAGAATAAACGACAGTGGGAGTCCCCCTGTGTCAGGATAGTTGTCGCCTCAGTTTTTCATAGTATTAGACAGGGTGCGGAAGTTAGGCATGAGTGAGACATTATCCAGAAGAACATAAAAAGGCAGTGGTTAGTAAGTTGA
>JAXHTT010000311.1:0-1650 GCA_034190055.1 Pseudomonadota bacterium
CCAAGTCGTTGGTCTGGTGAAACCAGAAACTGGGATAAGATCGGAAGCGTAGAGCTAAATCCGGAGAATAAAAAAGAAGCAGCTTAACAGCTCAGGCGACAACTACCTTGAAAAACGCCGTGAATTAACAGTTTATTTTACGTCGTCATTTCTGAAATCATTCTTACAAAAAATCAAACGCTCCCTCAATCGAACTGCGAACTTGCTCTACGTTTGTATGTGCATATATCAATGTGTGTTTAAGTGAGGTGTGACATAGCGCTTTTGATACTACGCTAATATCAGCCCCTGACTGAATTTGCCATGTAGCGAAAGTCCGTCGAAGGTCGTGTGGTCTTGGGCGAATATTTGGATTTTCATGGTAAAGGCCCGCTAGCTTAATTGCCTCTTTCCAGACATTATCTCCACCAGTTATGTATCCATATTTCGACTTCTGTCTTGAAGCGAAGACAAAGCTGCCGTTATTTGCACATCGATGTCGTTTCTTCAACAACTCCAAAGCATATACATGAAGGGGTATTTCGTAGTGCTGACGTGTTTTAGTGCGGGTTGCGGGGATCAGCCAAACAGCTGAATTAAAATTTATATCTTTCCATTCCATCATTTTAATATTCGAAAGTCTTGCACCTGTAAAAAGCGCTAGCCTGAATATGTCTGCAACATCCTGGTTGGCAACTTTATCCAATGCCCGCATGAGCAGCTTAGCCTCAGCTTGCGTGAGATATCTGCTTCTCGAAACACCCATCATTTTCTTACATCGATCAAACGGGTTACTCGATAAACCAATATCCTCATAGTCAATTACATAGTTACAAGCCGACTTCAAAACTGAAAGCACTTTGTTATGAATGCTGTAGCCCTTAGGCTCAAGTGTCCTAAGGAAGTCCCGAATCACTTTTTTATCTAGGTCTGTAATTATAAAGTGGCCGAACGCCTTTCTAACATGGAGATCGTAGGCCACTTCAAGCCCATGTTTCCTGCCTGCAAGAGTTTTTCTATGTCGCAGTTCATTATCTCGATATAACTCAAACATGCGATCTACTGTGAAGTATTTGAGTGCGGGGTTATTTACATTTGAAGTGATACGACTATCCGTACTGCCATAGTGTTTCTGTTCTGCGACCAGTCGGGCGGTGGCAACGCTCATTGTGTTAGCGTCACCAATTTTATGCTTGAGATCTTTCCCTCCTCTTTTGGCTCGATAATAATAGCTTTTTGCGCCACTCGGTCTAATCATCAACTTGAGAAAATTGTGTTTCTTGTCACTAAATACTTGAACAGTTACTTTAGGTGTAAGACTATTCACAAAATTGTCGGTAAAGTTCTTCTTGATCTCTGGCATGTTCTACTTTTGCTCCACTTATCATTTCAATTGAAAGGTGGAACAGAGTGGCTAAAAGCACCTAAACACGTTACATTCAACAGCCCAAAAATCAACACAAACCATTGATTAAGAAGATTATTATTCAGGGTGGGGCCACCATTTTTCTTCATTTCAAGCGATAGTAACTACCAACCATATTTTTCTGTGCTACTTTGCCCTTTATAGTATACATAGCTAAGGTTGCCTTTCTCAATAACTTGCGAAAAAATTGCGAAAATGTGAAAACAGTTGTTTTTTACACAACAATTATGGCCCCTGTGACCTTG
>JAXHTT010000312.1:0-1597 GCA_034190055.1 Pseudomonadota bacterium
TCGGAAGTTATGGGCAGTTTGTCGGTTATGCACGTGAGCGATTCTCTGACTTGGCTAGCGGAGGTGTTAGTTGATGCGGCGTTAAAGCTGGCCACCGCACATGTTCAAGAAAAATACGGCTGCCCAGCTGATGAGCAGAGCCAGTCCCAGCCGATCCGCTTTATCGTGCTTGCTTACGGCAAACTTGGCGGCATTGAGCTGAGCTATAGCTCAGACCTTGACCTTGTTTTTGTCTATGATGCTGGCGCCTCTGGCATGACAAACGGCGCTAGATCCATCGAAGTCGAGCGCTACTATATCCGCCTTGGTCAACGACTGGTTCATGTATTTAATAGCCAAACCGCGCTTGGCACCTTATACGAAGTTGATACACGACTGCGCCCATCAGGAGCCTCTGGCCTTTTGGTGACTAGCTTGCAAGCTTACAAAAAATACCAGTTTGAACACGCCTGGACATGGGAGCATCAAGCCTTAGTTCGCTCCCGAGCCATTGCGGGTGAAGCCGAAACAGTGCAGGCGTTCAACACCATTCGCCACGAGGTGCTAGGCCAGCAGCGAGAACCCCAAGCGCTGAAAGAAGACGTGCTCAAGATGCGTGAAAAAATGCGTGAACACCTTGGCTCTAAAGCCGCTGAATGCTTTGATATTAAGCAAGATAAAGGAGGAATTGTCGATATCGAGTTTCTGGTTCAATACCTCGTTTTGCGCGAAGCCCATCAGCACGGGAAAATCACCCGCTGGACAGACAATGTTCGTCAACTGGATGCGCTGGCACAGGCTAACGTGTTAAGCCAAGCGCAGGCCCAACAGCTAAAGCAGCACTACCTGAGCTACCGTGCTAAATTGCACCAGCTCGCTTTAGCAGGCGAGGGGCGCATAGTTAGCGATGACCAGTATCACACGGAGCGCCAACAAGTCAGCGCTATTTGGGAGAGGGTTTTCAACTTAAGCAATTGAGTTGATACATCAGTTACCCCAAGCCAGCTCATTGATAAGCGTTCATTTTACTGTGCAGGTAGCAGTCTATGCCTTTTTCTTGGGGGGATGACAACTGAACACCTCGTTGCCCAGCAGTTTGCAGATGTTCTATTCGCAAAAGTGAAGGGGGCATAGAACCCTGAACTAATGATGGTTCGCACAGTGACGCAAGAGGGGTGTTCTTTATTTAGGAAAGAGTTCTCTATGGCGTATTGTATGTAAATGAACGCGATTAACCCGAACTCTAAAGATTATATGCGATACGCGTGTCGTAGTATCAGCGGTTAAGAGGCAAGAATGTGTGGGTACAACAATCACAGAGTATGGTAGACACGTCGTTGACTGAATAGCCATGCTCAATCACTTGAGCTACGGCTTCTCGTTTAAAAGACTCTGGATAAACTCGTCCTCGACTCATAATTCCACCTCTTCGTTTAGTTTAACTTTTTACCTAAAAAAGTGTCCACTAAACTCAGGCTCTATCAAGCTTAGTTTTAATTATTGCTTCCTTAGCTGCTGATAATTCGAAGGGGTCATTTTCATTTTTTGTTTGAAGAGGCGACGAAATACACTATCGTCTGAATAACCTAGAGAGAAAGCGATCTCTTTTACTGATTTG
>JAXHTT010000313.1:0-1510 GCA_034190055.1 Pseudomonadota bacterium
AGCTAATAAAATCCAAATGTAGCTTAATAGAGCGACGAGAGAAAGGCGCAGATAAAGTCGCACTTGATGTATCCATCTCATCAACTGACTTCGAAAAGTTCATTAACTCTTGGCTTGATTACCACTACGACCACACCGAGCACAGCGAACTCAAATGCACCCCATTTGAACAGTTCACTCAACATCAACAAACCATAAAACGCTTGGATAACGAGCGGCTATTGGACGTTTTACTTGCACCGGTACCCAGCCAAAAAGGATTTAGAACCGTTGGTAAAGAAGGTATCAGCGTTGAGGGTGTTGAGTACATTCACGCGGAACTTGGCGCTTACATTGGTGAGCGTGTTCACTGCCGCTTTAACCCCGATGACATTGGCAAGATTTATGTTTTCGACCCGATAAAACGCGAGTTTATCTGCGAGGCATTTAACCCTGAGCTGGTCGATAACGAAATCACGATGACGCACGCTCAAGAAGCTAAGCGAATTCAACGCGCCAGGCTTCGCAATGAGCGCGACGCAATCAAGCAAGCGTCCAAGGAATTCGATGTATCAGACGTTGCGCAAAAGTTCTTGGCTTATCGAGAGTCACAGACTCAAGGGCTCAAATCGTTCCCTAAACCATCGAAGCAAGTTTCATCTGGGATCATAAATTCTATTTCGCATGCAGAGCCAAAACAGGAAGGTTATTCAACTGCACGAAAAGACGAACTGGCTCAACGCAGAGATGAGCTCAATGCTATCGAAACCATTCGAAACAGTGGTGAACCCATTTATCAAAACGAGCACCACAAGGCTCGCCATTACACACAACTTAATATTGATGGCCGCTTAGGCCCAACCGAAAAAGCGTGGCTACATCAATACCGACGCGACAACCGACGTTCGGCGCAAATGTTAGACAAACTTTTCACATCAGAAAGCAAAGGAAATAAACGATGAAGGCAATCACAGCAAAAACTAAAAACGTCATGGCTGCATTTGACGCCTACCAGACCGTTGAGCAAGCAGCGCAAGAAGGCTCACCCGCCATGGCCTTATTCTCTGGCCAGGCGGGACTTGGCAAAACAACGGCAGGTGCGTTTCTGTTTGTTCAAGCTGACGGCATTTTAGTGCGCTGCTTAAAAAGCGACACAATGGGCACGCTACTAGAGCGACTAGCACAGGACTTAGGGCTAGATAAACGTCAGCGAAAAGCGGACATGATCAATTTCATTGTTAGAGAACTGGCGCTCACAGGCAAACCGCTCTTTATAGATGAGGCGGACTACCTCGCTGACAAAACTGAAGTTCTAGAAACCATCCGTGACATTTACGACTTGTCTGGCGTGCCCATTGTTTTAATCGGGTATGAACACCTTCCAAAAAAGATAAAGCGTCTTCCGCAACTGTTCGGACGCATTAGTCAGCACGTGCAGTTTCAAAAGGCTGACGAGGAAGACATTTCGATTATGGCGAGTGAGCTGGTTGAGCACACGGTAATTGCACCCGACTTACTGCAAGAACTGTTA
>JAXHTT010000032.1:0-28840 GCA_034190055.1 Pseudomonadota bacterium
CATTCAAAAACTCGTGCAGTTTGAAGAAGAGCGCGGAAAAGCGTTTAGTATTCAAATAGAACCAGAAGAGCTTTCTGCTACTATAAGTGAGTAAGTTTTGAAGGCATTAGGTGAAAATAGGGATAGCGCAACACAAATTACAGTGGTTTGCGCCTTGCCCTTTTTATTTACATGCATTGTCCCCATTGATTAACTAATTGAAACACTATTGAGCAAACTTCGGTCTTTTAATTAATCTTACAAACAGAACCGTTTAAAAATGATTTGCTGTGCGAACGTGTTTAAGCGTTTATGCTTGTGTTCACGATCGCAAATCCGATAAAGAAGGCTTTTTGAATGACACATTTTGATTATATTTGTATTGGTGGTGGCAGTGGCGGTATCGCATCTGCGAACCGGGCGGCGAAGCACGGAAAGAAGGCCGCTATCATTGAGGCAAAAGATATTGGCGGTACCTGTGTGAACGTGGGATGCGTACCGAAAAAAGCCATGTGGTACGGCGCTCAGATTGCTGAAGCCATTCACCGTTACGCCCCTGAATACGGATTCGATTTGTCGGTAAAACACTTTAGCTGGGACAGCCTTATTGCCAGCCGCCAGGCATATATTGAGCGTATCCACGCCTCTTACGATCGCGTACTTACTGCAAACGACGTAACACTTATTCGCGGCTTTGCGAAGTTTATCGATAATAACACAGTAGAAGTTAATGGTGAGCGGTACACCGCCGATCATATAACCATTGCCGTTGGCGGCCATCCGATAATTCCAGATATTGAAGGTGCCGAATATGGTATTGACTCTGATGGTTTCTTTGCGCTTAAAGAACAACCAAAGCGTGCTGTAGTAGTTGGCGCAGGATACATTGGCGTTGAACTAGCTGGCGTACTTCATGCGCTAGGAACAGAGTCACATTTGGTAGTTCGCAAACACGCGCCACTCAGAAACTTCGACCCCATTATTCATGAAACCTTGGTGGATATGATCCATACTGAAGGCTGTAAGTTACACGATCATGCTAGCGTAGAAAAAGTTGAAAAAGCTGATAATGGCGAGCTATCAGTACACTTAACCAATGGCGAAGTACTTAAGGCTGACTGCTTAATTTGGGCGATTGGGCGCAAGCCATCTACCGACAAAATCGATATTGAAAATACCGATGTCGAGTTGAGTGATGACGGTACAGTTAAAGTAGATAAGTATCAAAACACCACAGCCAAAAACGTGTACGCTGTAGGTGATATTACTGGTGAGGCAGAATTAACGCCTGTCGCAATAAAGGCGGGCCGCTTGCTAAGCGAACGCTTGTTTAACGGCCAAAAAGATGCTCACATGGATTACTCAATGATTCCAACCGTGGTGTTTAGTCATCCGCCTATCGGCACAATTGGCCTAACCGAGCCAGAAGCTGTCGAAGAATACGGCGAGGACAACATCAAGGTTTACACTTCGAGCTTTGCGTCTATGTACACGGCAGTAACCCGCCATCGTCAAATGACCAAAATGAAGCTAGTGTGTGCTGGTAAGGACGAGAAAGTGGTAGGTCTACACGGTATTGGTCACGGTATGGATGAAATTCTGCAGGGTTTCGCCGTTGCCATAAAAATGGGCGCGACCAAAGCTGACTTTGATGCGTGCGTTGCAATTCACCCTACCAGTGGTGAAGAATTTGTCACGATGACCTAGCACACGCGTGTCTGACTGACTTGCTATTGAATAGTGATTTTTACGTTTTACGTGAAAAAAGCTAACTGCAAGTTAATGGGCGCAAACGACACTGTTAGAAGGCTTTCTGAGATCCTTCTCACTAAAACCGGCATTTACTCAAAAGTAAATGCCGGTTTTTCATTTACTTAACTTACTTTTTCGAGCATAACGGGAACGCCGTTAAGCACTGCATTTCCCGACAGTTCATCAACTTGTAATTCGTCGGTAAGAATATTGGTATTTACCCCAGGGTTTTGGCTTGCCACCGAAAGCTTTATACCTTTCTTGTTGTGCCCCCACCCATGCGGTATAGAAACCACGCCAGGCATAATGGCGTCGGTAATTTCTGCCTCGACCGTCAGTTGCCCTACTCGCGATTTCACGCTCACCTTATCACCATCGTCAATACCGTGTGCTTTGCCATCGTCAGGGTGAAGCTGCAGCGTACAGCGATTGTTTCCTTTTACCATTCGCGGGCTGTTATGCAGCCACGAGTTATTGGTTTTAAGATGCCTACGCCCTATTAAAACCATTGATTTTTCTAGATTTTCAACGTCAAAGAAGTGCTTATTCACTCTGTCTAAGTCCGACATAAAGTAATCAAAATCTAAGTGTATTTTCTTATCTTCATGGAACAAGGCTTCAGGCAAAGACGGTTGAAGCGGCCCTAAATCAATACCGTGGGGATGTGCTTTTAGCGTCTCAAGCGAAAGTCCTCGCACTGGGCTTTCATCAGCTGCAGAATTTGAATAAGCAAAAGCCTCGTCGTCGGCACTTCTTAGTTTACCGCCATACAATCCAGCTTTTAATAAGTCGTCTACCACTCCTTTAGGTTGCTTATCCCAAAGTGCAGCGTAGTGTGCCGTGTTTTTTCCATTTAATGCATCTAACCGCTCGGCTAAAGACAAGTAAATTTGCCAATCAGTCAACTGATCTTCATCTATTTCCACTGCCGCTTCAGAGTAGGTAGCAAAATTACGTACCGCAAAGTTGTGAAACACAATGTCATAATGATCGCGCTCTAGTGCAGTCACCGGAGGAAGTATTACATCGGCATGGCGAGAAGTTTCGGTAACGTAGAAATCTACCGCTACCATAAAGTCGAGTTCAGAGAATGCCTTGTCGAGCTGCTCTGCATTGGGTGTAGTAACCACTGGGTTTCCCGCACCAATCACCATGGCTTTAATCTGACCTTCACCGGGCGTAAGTATTTCTTCGGCTAGGCAGGCCACCGGATACTCGCCGGCAAACGCCGGAAGCCCTCTTACGCGAGAGGTAAACCCACCCATACTGCCTTTACCTGATACTGGAAGCACGTCGGCGGCAGGCTGCGTGAACATCATACCGCCTCGCTTATCTAAGTTTCCGGTAAGCATGTTAAACAGCATAATTAAGTACTGCGTTAACGTGCCAAATGCCTGCACGCTTGCCCCCATTCTGCCATAGCAAACGGCGGAATCGGCATCACAGAAGTCGGTAACTAGCTGCGTAATGTGTGAAGTTGAAATACCCGTGGCCTCGCTCACTTTTTGCGGCGAATAATCCTTAACGTAATTTTCTACTTCTTTGATATCTTCGGCATAAGGCAATATTGCATCCATTTTATGTAGCTGTTTTTCAAACAACACATGCAGCATTGCCAGTAATAGCAACACATCGCTTCCTGGGCGAATGAAATGGTGCTCGCAGCTAATATCGGCAGTTTCGCTTCGCTTGGGGTCGATAACTACCACTTTCCCATCCCGCTTTTGAATGGCTTTTAAACGCTTTTTCACGTTTGGCACTGTCATAATGCTGCCGTTCGATGCCAACGGATTTCCGCCAATGATCATAAAGTGTTGCGTGTGGTCGATGTCGGGAATTGGAATTTGTGAAATATGACCAAACAGCCTTCTGCTGACAATATGATGTGGTAGCTGATCAACAGACGTGGCGGAATACCGGTTATGCGATTTAAGCGCCCTATAGAAATAGGGTCCGAACAATATGGACCCCATATTGTGTGCATTAGGGTTACCCAAATACACGCCTACCGCATTGTTGCCATGAGCTTGCTGGATGCTATGCAAATTATTCGCTACTAAATCAAATGCCTCATCCCAAGTGATTTCTTCCCACCCGCTCTCTCCTCCTTTAAGCCTGACTTTCTTCATCGGGCGCTTTAAACGATCGGGGTCGTCGTACAGATCTTTCAATGCACTGGCTTTAGGGCAACTATAGCCTTGGCTAAAGGGGTTATCTTTATCCCCTTTTATTGACAATATTTGGCGGCCTTTTGTCGCTACCTCAATACCACACATTGCTTCACAAAGCGTACAGGTAGAATAATGCAATTGTTGTTCGACGTTGCTCACGGTAGTTCTCACACAAGTCACTTGTTAATATCTTGTTATGAAATTAGCGATTATTGCTGTAATAGACAAGCATCACTGAAAGTGATGGCGCATTCGTTGAACGTTAAATTTGTACCCACAATCGCATTAGTTAAATGAATTTCGTTTATTTTGCAGTAATATTAACTTCAGTTTTACAACCTAAGAGTACGGTGTTTTACGTTTAATCATGTACTCTGATGTAGACAGAAAATAAATAACAAGCACTTGGATACACAATTATGATAACGACAAAGAAACGTTTACTAGCCATCACGCTAGTAAGTGCTTTGGGCTTAGGTGTAGTACCTACCACATACGCCCAAAACGACAGTGAAGAAAAAACAGAATCCAAACTTGATAAGTGGGAGGTTAGCAACCCTCCTTACGCGCTAAACGAAGTTAGTATTAAAACAAATGAAACCACGTGGTCCAGTTTAGACGTTGCTCCAAACGGCAAGTTTATGGTTTTCGACATGCTAGGTGACTTATATAAGGTCAGCATGGAAGGTGGTGATGCGACACCGCTAACTCAGGACTTCGCATGGAACATTCACCCTTCTATTTCTCCTGACGGAAAGCAGGTTGCGTTTATCTCAGACAAAGATGGGTTAAGCAACGTATGGGTTATGGACATTGACGGCGGTAATCTTCGTCAGGTAACCAAAGAGAAAAGCAATCTAATCCACTCCCCTAAATGGAGCCCAGACGGCGAATACCTTGTAGTAACCAAAGGCATCATGTCTAGCCGTAGTATTCCTGCAGGCGAGATTTGGATGTACCACAAATCAGGTGGTGACGGCCTACAAATCAAAGCTCGTAACAGTGGAAAGCGAGACCAGCAGAACATTGCCGACCCTGTATTCTCTCATGACGGCAAGTATATTTACTTTACCGAAAATACCGTTCCGGGCGCCCGCTTTGAATATAACCGCGACCCGTTAGAGGGCATTTTTGCAATCACTCGCTACGACCGCGAAACCGGCGAAGAGAGCCGCTATATTAGCGGTACGGGCGGCGCTGTGGTTCCTACGCCTTCACCTGACGGTAAATACATTGCTTTTGTTCGTCGCGTTAAAGACAGAACCGCGCTTTTCATTAAAGACATCAAAACAGGTGTAGAAACACCACTGACGTTGGAACTAGAGCGAGATATGCAGGAAGGCTTTGGTTCGGAAGGTTACTTTGCCTACTTCGACTGGATGCCAGACAGCAGCGAAATCGTATATTGGACAGGCGGTAAGTTTCATACTATCGATGTGAAAAATAAAACCACCAGCACCCTGAACGTGACCGTTGAAGGCACGGTGAAATTTGCCGATGCGTTACGCTTTGACGTAGATGTCGCACCTGATGAATTTGACGTTCGCATGATCCGCTGGTCTCAAATGTCGCCCAACGGTAAATCCGTACTCTTCCAAGCGTTAGGTAAACTTTATGTGCGCGACATAAAGTCTGGCAAAATTAAGCGTTTAACGAAACAAAACGACCACGACGAATACTATCCGCGCTTTTCTAACGACGGAAAATCGATTGTATATACCACATGGAATGACCAAGACCTAGGCACCGTTCGCGTGGTTTCTGCCCGCGGCGGGAAAGGAAAGGTTATTACCCAGCAGCCAGGTCACTACATTGAGCCGTCATTCTCTGCAGATGGCGAAAAAGTCGTCTTCCGTAAATTTACCGGCGGTTATTTACTAGATCCTAAATACTCGGTTGAGCCAGGAATTTACGTTGCAGACCTTGAAGAAGACACGGTAGAAAAAGTTTCTGAAGGCGGCTACAACGCCCATTTTGCCGGTAACGATGATCGCGTGTATTTCACTGAATCTGCAGGTGGCGAAGCCTATTACGAGACCCAGCTTTCAAGCGTGAACCTTAAAGGCAACGACAAGCGAACTCATCTCTATGGTGCGGATAAAGTAAGTGAATACAAACTTTCACATGATAAAAAATGGGTTGCGTTTGTATATCAATTCAAAACCTATGTGGCGCCTTTTGTTGAAAATGGTAAGCGCATTACTATTGGTCCAAATATGACCTCATTGCCAGTAACGCAGCTTTCTAGTCGTGCGGGTGAATACCTCACATGGTCGCCTGACAATAAAACCCTTAGCTGGTTCAACGGCCCTACGCTATTTAGCCGTTCACTTGATGAAGCCTTTACCTTTGTTGATGGCGCAGCGGAAACCTTGCCTGAGCCGGTCGCAAAAGGTATGGACTTGTCGTTTACCACTAAAGCAGACAAGCCATCTGGTTACAAAGCTTTGGTTGGTGGTAAAGTGGTAACCATGCGCGATGCCGACAATACCCAAGAGGTGATTGAAGATGGCGTTGTGTTAATTAAAGACAATCGCATTGAAGCGGTAGGTAAACGTGGTGATGTGACCATTCCTGATGACGCTATGCAGATAGACACCTCAGGTAAAACCATTATCCCAGGGCTTGTTGATGCACACGCTCACGGGTCGCAAGGCCGCAACGAAATTATCCCTCAGCAAAACTGGACTCAGTACTCGAACGTGTCGTTCGGGGTAACAACCATTCACGACCCATCGAACGACACGACAGAAATTTTTGCTGCGGCTGAACTACAACGTAAAGGTGACATTGTTGCGCCGCGTATCTATTCCACCGGCACCATTTTATACGGTGCGGAAGGGCTAGGTTACAAAGCGATTATCAACAATTATGAAGACGCCTATTTCCACGTAGAGCGCTTGAAAGAAGCCGGTGCTATCTCGGTGAAAAGCTATAACCAGCCCCGTCGCGACCAGCGTCAGCAAGTGCTGTGGGCGGCAAAAAATCAAGAGATGATGGTAGTGCCTGAAGGGGGCGGTAAGCTTCAGCAGAATCTGACTATGTTGGTAGATGGCCATACAGGTCTTGAGCACAGCATTCCTGTGGAAAAAGGCTACAGCGACGTCACTCAGCTATGGAAAGCCACAGAGTTCGGCTATACGCCGACCTTTGTTGTGTCGTACGGCGGCATGATGGGTGAAGAGTACTGGTACGATAAAACAGAAGTGTGGAAGAACCCGCGCCTTCTTCGCTATACCCCATCAACAATTCTAGATAGACGCGCTATTCGCAGGCCAACTGCACCAGAAAATCAATACAACCACCAGAACGTGGCGAGCTACGCCAAAGAGCTTCGAGATAATGGGGTCAGTGTACATATTGGTGCTCACGGACAGCGTGAAGGCTTAGCTGCTCACTGGGAACTGTGGATCATGGAACAAGGCGGCTTCACGCCTTGGGAAGCGCTACGCGGCGGTACTATTGATGGCGCGAAACATCTAGGTATGGGCAAAGATCTTGGCAGTATCGAAAAAGGTAAACTTGCTGACCTAGTTGTGATTGATGGCGATGTACTTAGCGACATTAGAAAGAGTGAATTCGTAGAATACACTGTACTAAATGGACGCGTATACGAGTCGGCCACCATGAACGAAGTAGGCAGTAAAGAAACACGTAAACCGTTTTTCTTTGAGCAGGACAATGCCACCTTTATGCCGCAACAAACGGCAGATGAAGTGGAAGCGAAAGCGCACCACTATCATTGGGAGCATTAACATTAAGCGCACAGGCCTAAAGTAGCGTGTAACTCAGCGACATCGCTAATGAGTTGGAGAGAGCCAATTACTACTAAATCCAGGTGCTTGGCGACATTCGATAAATAGAGTGAACTGAGCAGGCCTTAACTCCACACGCTAAAGCCGATGAAACTTTCTTGTTTCATCGGCTTTTTATTTTTCGTGTCTAAACGCTTACCGTTACATGCTGTAGATAATTCATGACTCACCCTAGTTAAGATTAAATAGACTTATTCGCCATGCGGTACTGCTTGCTACTGTCGTTAGAACCCGATGGCTGCGCAAAGCCATGGCGCTTTCATCGGCCAATATTTTTAAGTAAAGTGTAGCCATTGTGACATTTGGCTAAACACATTAAATGACCAACCCGTTAAAGCGCATTCAATCGGTAGAGCGAGCCTTTATTCTGTTAGAAGCCATCGCCGAGCTTGGCGGCAGCGCCCGATTGAACCAACTCTCGGAGCATTGCAAGCTAAATAAAACCACCGTTCATGGGCTTTTGAACACCTTAGCGACGTTAGGGTATATTGCGCGAGAAGACAGTCGTTACCTACTTGGGCCTCGTCTCTCAACACTCTCGGCCCACATTAATGTTCAACATCAAAAAATTCGTTCGCGATTTCAATCTATTCTGGATTATGCGGCAAATCTTTCTGGGGAAACCAGTTATTTAGCTGTGTTAGGTGGGAACCAAGACTACATTTACGCTGAGGCCATTCAAAGCGGTAACAGCCTTCGCCTTGCCAACCCTCGAGGACGAAGGGAAAGGCTTGATACCAGTGCTATTGGTAAAGTGTTTCTTGCTTTTAATGGCGATCTTGTTAGGCAGATGCGAATAACTAAAGCTATACCTTTGGCATTAACTAACGAACTTAAACAGATACGTGAATTGGGATATGCACTTGATTTAGAAGATGCCGAAGTGGGTCTTAACTGCCTAGCCATTCCACTTTATCACGAGGGAAAGATTGATGCTGTGCTGGGCGTAGCTGGACCAGCTGCTCGTATACCGGCCTCGCAATTACGCGCGTTTGCGAGTAAATTGCAGCGCGTTAGCTTGTAACATCAACCGAAAAACTGTTCGACATTATCCAACTTTTCCCAAATTATCACACTTCTCATTTTATCTACGCGGCACTGCCTCTATTGTGCTTGGCATATAGCGCCCCCTGGCGTTTAAACCAACATATTGAGGATTAGAATATGAAACTAGTAGATGCCCAAGCACTTGTCACCAAAGCCCAAAAGATAGCCCAGCGTGATGGGTTTAGTATTAGTGTGTCTGTTGTTGACGTGGCGGGATTACAGGTGCTGTTTTCTCGTATGGATGGCACGGCGCTTGGCACAATTGATGTGTCCATCAAGAAGGCTCGCACAGCAGCTCTTTTTCATACCGATGCTAAAGCCCTAGGTGAAGTAGCGCGCGCAGGCTCATCACTCTATACCCTTGAAAATACTAATGGCGGCATGATCAGTTTTGGCGGAGGCTTGGTTATTCGCAACGAGCAAGGTGATGTTATTGGTGGGTTTGGCGTAGCAGGTGCAACACTTGAAGCAGATGAAGAGATTGCACAGGAGGCACTTTATGGATAAACACGCTAAATTGCACCCTGCAATTTACCTTCTATCACTGACGGCTTTTGCTATTGGTGTTGCTGAATTTGTTGTGGTAGGCGTGCTGAACAGTATTGCCAGTGACTTTGCTATACCTATTGAAAAAGCAGGCTCGCTGGTTGGGCTATACGCCCTTGCACTGGCAATAGGTACGCCTATTGTTACTCTTATGCTTGCTCGCTTTAATAAGAAACTAGTAATTGTCGGCCTAATTAGTGTTTTTGCGCTGGGCAATTTAGTATCGGCTACGGCACAGAGTTTTGAGGTGTTGCTGGCAGGGCGTATTGTTACTGCCGTTGCACACGGTAGCTTTTTTGCTATTGGTGCAACAGTCGCGTCGGCGTTAGCCCCAAAAGGTGCTGAATCAAAGGCCATCGCGTTAATGTTCGCGGGCTTGACGCTTGCGATGGTTATTGGCGTTCCGCTAGGAAGCTTTATTGGCAATATTGCAGGTTGGCAATGGCCGTTTCTCGCTGTAGTTGTTTTGGCGATCATATCGTTGCTAGCCACCAGTTTTCTTTTACCTGCGCAAGCAATATCGCCAAAATCGTCGGTTAAAACACAGCTTGCGGCGCTTACCAACTCTCGCGTGCTCGCTATGATGCTTGTGACTATTTTGGGCTTTGGTGCCACATTTACCGCATTTACTTACATTACGCCAATCATGGTAGACATTACTGGCTTTAGCGAACAAACAGCCAGTGTTTTGCTGTTGGTTTTTGGTGGTGCCACCTTTATTGGTAACTTAGCTGGAGGGAGCGCGTCAGCCCGTTTTGGATGGCAAAAAACGCTACTGGGAAATCTTGGTGCCCTTGCATTAATGTTTGTTGTGCTGCTGTTTGCCATGCATCAAACGTGGTCTATGGCGCCAGCGTTATTTGTATGGGGCTTACTTGCTTTCTCTTTATCGCCGTCGTTACAAACCGGCATGCTAAATATTGCGTCTACGCATACGCCTAAAGCCGTCGACTTTACTTCTGCGCTTAATATTGCCGCCTTTAATTTTGGTATCGCGTTAGGAGAGTATTCAGGAGGAAGCTTGGTCGCTATTGGGAAGATGCCAAGCACTCCTGTTGCGGGAATTGTAATGCTTGCTCTTGCTTTAGCGCCACTGATGTATTTACACAAAGCAAAAGCGAAGTAACGCGCTCGCCGCTCTAGCTATAGTCAAAAACAAGAAGGCTTCAATACGAAGCCTTCTTTGCTTTCTTTTGAATCAACACAGCGACTACCGGTTTCGCCCGTACTGTTCGTGCGACGAAACCCAGTCTGACGAACTTATCGCTGAGGCTAGCGATATCTCACCAGCCAGCACCACTGACGCCACGATTTCTGCAAATTTATACACGCGATCTCGACCATAACAGTCTAATAACTCTAAGCACTCGCGCTGTGTACCTATTCCTGTACCACCGCCATACGTCGCTACGATGAGCGATGGAATGGTAATAGACACGTACAGGTCACCGTCGTCTGTTAATTCTGAATACATCATTGCCGCTGACGACTCCGACACGTTTGCTACGTCTTGCCCAGTAGCAATGAACATAGCGGTAATACCGTTTGGCGAATGAAGGCCGGTGTTATTCACACCAGATAAGAAAGACCCTACTCCAGCCACACGGCCGTGATAATCGATTTGTTTAGGATCAACGCGCATGACCTCTAATAAATGTTCGCGTTTAATAGTGGCTTCAGCTGTCACCCGTTTACCACGGGTACGCATAATGTTTATTTGAGAGGCTTTTTTGTCAGTGGCAAAGTTAGATTCCAAATAGAAGTTCTCTATCCCCTCATAATGGTCGAGTATCCACCCGCATGCTGCGAAGGTAGCACGGCCAACCATGTTTTGACCCGCTGCGTCACCGGTTTTAAAGTTAAAACGCAAAAACGCAAATTTGTTCGATAGGAAATGATCAATATAAGTAAGCTTTGCTACGCTGGACGTTGCTTCCGCTTCTTCTTTAATTTTCTCAAAGTTTTCTTTTATCCATTTAACGAAATCTCTGGCACCCCGTGCATTTTCAAAGATAAAAACAGGGGCTCGCTGCATGGCATCGTCGACGACCGTTGCCGTTACGCCACCACTCATATTAAGTAACTTCATGCCGCGGTTGTACGACGCCACCAATGTACCTTCAGTAGTCGCGAGTGGCACAACAAATTCACCCTGTGCGTGTTCACCGTTTATTTTGAGCGGCCCAGCGACACCAATAGGAACTTGTGCTACGCCAATAAAATGCTCGATATTGCCTTTAAGCGTTTGCGGGTCAATTGAGTACTTACCTACGTGGTCAATTTTCTTGTCTGTAGCGCTTTCAAAATATTCTTGGCGTGTTTTTATAATGCTTTCACCGTAGTCGTCCATGTCGTCACGGGGGTAAAAGCACTACGTTGACCGGGTGCCGTAATATTATCTTCTACTTCGAATTTAAGCTTTCCAAAAGGTGATGCAGAAAAGCAAATACCCAATTTGCGCTTTTCAGGGCATGGGGCCTCATCAATGTCTAAATGCACGGTAATGGTTTGACGTAAGCCAAACGGCTCCCCGTCCGACTTATTTAAAGCTTCTACAGAAATACAGGTGTCAGGAGTAAGTTGGAGTGAAATTTTTTCTTCAGGGATTTTCTCTCCATCAAGGGAAATCCATTTTACTTCCTTAATTGTCGCGTCTTTTAATCTGTTTTTCAGAGAAAAAGATAAGCCTTTGTTTGTTTTTGTAAGGCTTGCACGTGTGTAAAGTTGCTTTAAAAGTATGCTGGGTACAAACATCTTGCTTCCTTCTGCGTATTCTTACCGTGTTATTTTCATATTCCTTTGTTTTTTATAGCACACTCTTTATACACTTCTATGACTTCTTTATATTTCTTCACCTTTTTCTTGCGCAATATCAACTTTTAAAATTAGGCCAAACGCTTTCAAAAATGCGCCAAGCCCAACAAGAGTCCCGGCTACCGAAAAGTAGACCCTACGCCCCCTTCATTGGTTTCTTACCTCACCTAAAGTAAACACCGTCACCGCAGTATTGTTGACCACAAGGTATCTGGTAGTAGCAAAACGGAGGCGTTATGGATTGCGATGCCAAGGATTAATCGCCGATATGGAAGCGGCAGCCAGATACTCTTTATGTGCGAGGTTATTGCTAAAACAAGGGATGTTTGAACAAGTCTTCAGTGCAAAAAGCAGAATATATAGGGATTAACATGAGAACAGGGTTGTTTAGAAAAGAAGTTATTGATGAGCAATCAAATACTGTTGAAGGGAGCTTTTTGATGACGCCTAGGCCAGCCTATTCAGCGGTAGCTGGGCTGCTTGCCGCATGGATCTTAGCGGTTACCGTGTACCTAAATATGGAAACTTATGCACGAAAGGCTTCAGTAACTGGATGGCTAGAACCTAGCCATGGCGTATTTAAGCTTTATTCAGACGCAAGACGAGGAAAGGTACTCGACGTTATCGTCAATGAAGGCCAGTTGGTCGAAAAAGGGGCACCACTAATAAAAATAAGCTATAGCAGCAAAGACGCGTTCGGTCATAGAGTCAGTACCCAGTTACTTGCGGAATTAGAAGCGAAACAAAGCAGAACTCGCCAGAGTATGAAGCGCCTGCACACCTTGCACCTAGCCCAAAAAGAGAGGTTGGATAACCAGCTTTCTCAGGCAGAACAAACCTCAACGGCTTTAAGTGACATTATTGCTTTAACCCAAACGCAGTGGCTCCTGGCATCTAAGCAATGGGAAAAAGCACGAACCTTACTTGATAAAGGGCATATTAGCCGTGCTGACTTTGAAGCCCATACACTCCAACGCTTGAATGCAGAGCAGAAACTCGCTTTAGCTAAGAAGGACTGGAGTAATGAGCAAGCCAATATAGCAACGATAAATCATGCCCTAGCTACATTGCCTGAGCAACAAGCCAACGAGCTCGCAAATATAGAGAACACATATAGCGATCTCACTCAGCAAATTGTGAATCACAAAAGTAATATGGAAGAGATAATTTATGCGCCTCGCAGTGGTGTAATATCAGGACTACACGTTAAAGCGGGGTATACGGTTGATAGCTCTCGCCCTCTACTCACGCTGCTTCCTCAAAATGCTGACATTCAAGCACGCATTGCAGTCCCCGTGCGCTCAGCGGGCTTTTTACAAGAAGGACAAGCCCTTCATATACGATACGACGCGTTCCCCTATCAAAAGTTTGGTGTACAGTTTGGCGAGATAGTGAATATTTCCCCGTCACTAGTCTTACCTGGCGAACTTACCGATGTACCTATTTCTATTAGCGAACCCGCCTATTTAGTTACTGCCACTTTGAGTACGAATGAAATACTGGCGTACGGAAAAAGTATTTCATTGAAAGCGGGCATGACATTTTCGGCAGATGTTCAATTAAGTCAACGCACGCTTATGGAATGGTTAATGGAACCGCTTTATAGCATTAAAGGGGAGCTTTAATCATGATGAGCTTAACCCCCCCTCTTTCGGTACAGCTTTTTCATACAACCAAGCGGGTACCGGTTATTTTGCAAAGCGAAGCTGCCGAGTGTGGTCTTGCCTGTATAGCAATGATTGCTCAATACTACTCCGATAAGCGAGATCTTAATACTTTGCGTCAAAACATATCTGTGTCTTTGCGAGGTACAACCTTAAAAGACGTAATGCGAATTGCCAGCGACTTGGGCTTTCAAACCCGTGCGGTTAAGGTAGAGATGGAGCACCTCGCGCAGCTATCTTGTCCGGCCATACTGCACTGGGATATGAATCACTTTGTTGTTTTGACGAAAGTGACAGGGAAACATATTGTTGTCCATGACCCCGCGTTAGGAAAAAGAAAGCTTAGCTTTTCTGAAGCCTCGAAGTACATCACGGGGATCGCGCTAGAGGTCTCTCCAAGTGACACATTTAGCCCTAAAAAGTCTGCCCCCCAACTTGGGCTTAGTCAGTTTTTCTCCCGCGCCATTGGCTTCAAACGCAACCTACTCACTCTTTTTGCGTTATCAATAGTGCTGCAGGTTTTCGCCCTTGCTGCACCTTACTACATGCAAACAGTGGTAGACGATGTATTAATATACAACAACGATGCTTTGCTCAAAGCTCTCGCTATTGGCTTTACCTTATTGCTTGTCATAGAAACCTTTACAAGCGGTATAAGAAAATTCGTTATCTTGTCAGTTTCATCCCGCCTTCAGTTACAAATGTCGGCATCGGTATTCAAACACCTTTTAGCCCTTCCTTTAGACTATTTTGATAAGCGCCATATTGGTGATGTGGTATCGCGCTTTGGTTCCCTGGCAAGTATTCGAGAGTTTTTAACTACTGGCGTGGTTACCGCAATGCTAGATGGAATTATGGCAATCGTCACATTGGTGGTGATGAGTTTATATTCATTCAAGCTCACTATGGTTGTCATCGTGATTATGCTTATCTATTTAGCCATCCGTCTTGGACTTCTGCCATTTATTAAAAGACATACCACTGAGCGCATTGCCTTGGCCGCTTCAGAGCAAAGCCACTTCATGGAAAGCGTACGAGCAATTTTACCCATTCGTGTGTACGGGCAAGAGATTCAGCGCCACGGTCTTTGGCAGAACAAGCTAGTTGCAACGCTTAATAAAGACATCACCTTAGGGAAATTTAATATAGGTAGCGCACTGGCAAACCAATTACTATTCGGTCTTGAAAACTTGGTCGTTGTTTATATTGGCGCGAACCTTGTCATGCAGGGTTCCCTTTCAATAGGCATGTTGCTGGCTTTTATGGCATATAAGACAAAGTTTGTAGGTGCTATCGACGGTATAGTTAACAAGCTTATTGAGCTTAATATGCTAGGCGTTCATTTCAACCGCTTAAGTGACATTTTACTTACACCTGCAGCGCAACAAACCAAGACTCAGCCGCTATATAATGTAAAGCGTTCACTTGACGTTCACAGTACACATAACTGTGATATCCCTGCTTCGAATTCAATTTCATCTAGTCCTACTCCACTTCACCAGCCGAAAGCTGAAACACGGGAAAGTAGCACTTTCGACGATGACGCTATGACAGGTGCTACCGCGCTTAGGGTGAAGTCACTTAGCTACCGCTATGGGGAAAATAGCGAGTGGGTATTTAAAAACCTGACACTTTCAGTAAAAACCGGTGAAATCGTAGCCATTATAGGTGGCAGCGGCTGTGGTAAAAGCACGCTGCTGAAGTGCTTAATGGGCCTTTATCCAGTCTCGCAAGGTAGCATAGAACACCCCAGTACTGTAAACCCTGTCATCGCTTCTGTGCTTCAAGAGGACGCTTGCTTAAGCGGCACTATAGGCCAAAATATCTGTTGTTTTGAAGAAGTCCCCAACCTCAAGAAAATGGTTTATGTAGCACAACTTGCCTGTATCCATCACGACATTATGCACATGCCTATGCAATATCACTCGTTGGTAGGCGATATGGGTAGCAGCTTAAGCGGTGGGCAAAAGCAGCGCTTGCTTTTAGCGAGAGCGCTATATCAAGAGCCCGACATTTTGTTCTTAGATGAAGCAAGTAGCCATTTAGATATGGCCAATGAGGCTCAGATAAATCACCACCTCAAATCCTTGAATATGACCCGAATTATTGTGGCACACCGCCCTCAATCTATCGCCATGGCAGACAAAGTTTATCGTCTAGAACAAGGCACATTACAACCATGCTCTCCCACTGAAGTAACCGGAAGCACAACATCAGATAAGCACGGAGAAACACTATGAAAAACCATGAAGTAAGAGAACCCGCAGTATTGATGACAGCAGCTGAGCGCATGCAAATAGATGCGAGCGGCATTACCGCTCATGACAGCGTTATTCCAATGGACTGTTTGTCGAAACGCGAGCTACAGGTAGCACACAAAATAATGGAAGGCTGCTCTAACAAAGTGATCGCCTCTGAGCTATTTATCAGCGAGCGAACCGTTAAGTTTCACTGCGCCAATATTTATAAAAAGCTTAATATCAGTAACCGCTCAGCACTTATCGCCTGCTGCTTTAGAACCCTTTACCGAGAAGTGGTTTCGCTATAAGCGCTTCCACTTCATCACTCAACACGCCACTACAAGGAGCGTACTTTATGAAACACCATCAAATAAATCACAACCAACCAAATCTAAACCAACCAGCAAGCACCGAGCCCGTTGCTTTAGCGGAAGCTCAGCTGTTTGAGGTATCCGGCGGTCTACGCATTCGTTTAAGTGATACCGTACCGGTAGTAGGTCCAACACCGAAAGAGCCAGTTTACATAACTATGGCCATTGGTGAAGGCGGCGGAAAGCTACCAGACATTTTATCGTAGCTTTCAAGATTTAGCGTCAACATATGGATAGATACTAATTCCGTCATATCCATGTGTTGCGCTTTTAACATCCAGATACTCTTATACCTGTGAGTATAAATTATTACCCATAACCCGCTAGCAAGGAATGCGAATGCACGTTGCACTATTAGGAAGTGAGCAAGACCCACAAATTCAACACGTAGCGAAGGCACTTAGTCAAACAACTATCCCTTTTTATATTGCTAATACACAACAGTTCGGTTCAACATGGAGTATTAGCTATGATCCTGATTTTGATGATGGGTTAATTCATTTCAATTCGCCTTCATTGTGCGACCAGCCAAGAGTGACTTTTTCGAACACCCAGGCGGCCTACTGGCATGAATATTTACCGGGATCTTCGTTGACAGTGTCAAGTGAGAAAGCTCATCCCGACCACACTGTGAATAACCAAAGTAAGGTAGAGAAGCCTAAGAATAAGCCATCTAATCTGATAGCAAGTGCTACTTGGACCGAGCAAGAACGGGCAAGTACTTTGCTTTGTTGGTTTAGCTTTAGCGACATCAAGTGGGTGAACTCTATCGACGCCGTGAGAAGCCACCAATGTAAGCCTTATCAATCCCGCGTTGCTTGCAAGTTGGGGGCACATATCCCCTACACTTTTGTTGGTAATGCATCGGAAGTCGCTTCTCAGTTTTGCAACAACATGCGCGAAGTTATTTATAAGCCGGTACGCGGCGGGAGAACTGCACAATTTGTGAATAAACAAGCTAATATGCGCCCGCTCCTAAATACACTTTTAAGTGAGCGCCCTGTGACCTTTCAAAAATACATTGCGGGCGAAAATGTACGTAGCTATGTGCTAGGCGATGATGTGCTAAGCGTACAAATTGACTCAAGCGAACTAGATTATAGAAACGATGACAATGCCAGTGTGTCTGTGACTATTATTCCAAAAGAGGTGCAGCGTATGGCTATCAGAATTTGCCAAGCGTTAGGCATGCATTGGTGCGCAATCGACTGGCGTAGAAGTGCGAAGGGAAAGTACTTTTTTCTAGAGGCAAACCCCAGCCCTTATTTCCTAAAAGTAGAGAAGGATACTGGCCTGAATATAACAGACAAATTGGTGGCGCTGCTTATGAAGATTTAGTTTTTATAAATATTTGAATAAAACCTATTTGCTTCTAAGCACTTTCGTAAATTCTCTCAGCTGTTATTTACATAACTGCTAAAAATGCTTATTGACAATACACCCCCAACCTATCAACATGATAGGTAATGGAAGAATAATTATGGCCCGAAAGTCCCCCAAAGGCGTTAAGGAGTTCCCTCTTACAGCGAAAACTGCAAGGAAGATAATGAGCGATCTTGCAGAAAACCATACTCATAGAATTCGGTGGAGTAAGCATGTAAAGCAGCGTATGCATGAGCGAGGGGTAACTACAGGTCAGGTGATGACTTTACTTAGGAGTAAATATTCAGTGTTTAGGGAAGGGCCATATCTTGATATAACCGGAGACTGGAAATTTAATCTGAAAGGTTTAGCAGCGGGAAAAGTCATTGAACTAACCATAGCGCTAAGGAATCATCATGATAGTCCAACTTCAGTTCTTGTTACTGTTTGGATAGTTTGAGAGGTTTATATGTACCATTACACTGAAAGTGGGTTGTCAAATGTGTTTCTGAAAAATGGTGTTACTGTTGAGATTGTCGATGGGGAAGAATACACAAGTATTGACGACATAAACGGCCTAAATAGCGCGATAGCGCAAGCGATTGTAAACACCAACAAACCTCTTGCACACGATGAGTTTAAATTCTTACGTATTGAATTAAATATTTCTCAGAAAATACTCGCGACTCGTTTTGGTGTCGATGAACAGACCATTGCCCGTTACGAGAAGGGTCAAACGAAAATTCCAAGGACAACAGATGCTGCTTTAAGGGCGCTGTACATGGAAAGCCAAGAAAAGAATAATCCTGTTAGTTACTTTCTTGATCTACTTGCCGATACTCAGGCTGAAGAAGCTGCAAGTATAATTCGTCTTGAAGAAATTGAGGATCACTGGAAAAAAGTGGCAGACTAAACTTTACTTTTTGCCAATAAAAAAGCCGACTTCATTTATAGAGTCGGCTTTTTACTATCTGTTTGTGTAGAAGCGCATACTCACAATCCAACTACAGGAAGAGGCTTCTACTTAGCGATTAATTATAGGATGAAACGCGATAGATCTTCGTTGTCCACCAATGTTTCTAGGTGGCTGTTAACGTAGTCTGCATCAATCACGAATGACTCACCGCTCTTTTCAGAGGCATCAAATGAGATATCTTCCATTAAGCGTTCAAGCACCGTGTGCAATCGACGTGCGCCAATGTTTTCAGTACTCTCATTCACCTGCCATGCCGCTTCTGCAATACGCTGAATGCCCGAATCATCGAAGCTGATATCAACCCCTTCTGTTTTCATCAACGCAACATACTGCTGAGTTAATGACGCGTTTGGCTCGGTAAGAATGCGCTTGAAGTCACCGACTTTAAGCGCAGATAGCTCAACGCGAATAGGTAGACGACCCTGAAGCTCTGGAATAAGATCCGACGGCTTGCTCATTTGGAATGCGCCCGAAGCGATAAACAAGATATGGTCGGTTTTAACCATGCCGTGTTTCGTCGATACCGTAGAACCTTCTACAAGTGGAAGCAGGTCACGCTGTACGCCTTCACGAGACACATCGCCTGACGTATTGCCTTCACGCTTACAAATTTTGTCGATTTCGTCTACAAACACAATACCGTGCTGTTCTACTGACTCAATGGCTTTTTCTTTCAAATCTTCTTGATTTACAAGGCGTGCTGCCTCTTCTTCAATAAGCAGTTTAAACGCCTCTTTAATTTTCAGCTTCTTCTTTTTCTTTTGCGAACCCGACAAGTTTTGAAACATGCCTTGAAGCTGATTAGTCATTTCCTCCATGCCAGGAGGCGCCATGATTTCTACGCCCATCTGCGGAAGTGCCACATCAATTTCAATTTCTTTATCGTCTAGATCGCCTTGGCGTAGTTTCTTGCGAAATGCTTGGCGTGTGCCGCGATCTTCAACGTCTTCTTTGTTGCCCCACGCGTCTTCTGGCGGAGGAAGCAAAACGTCTAAAATGCGCTCTTCCGCTGCTTCTTCAGCGCGGAATTTCACTTTCTTCATCTCGTTTTCTTTTGTCATTTTTACCGCGATGTCGGCAAGATCACGAATTATGGTTTCAACTTCTTTACCCACATAGCCCACTTCGGTGAACTTTGTCGCTTCAACCTTAATAAAAGGCGCGTTAGCAAGTTTAGCTAAGCGGCGAGCGATTTCGGTTTTACCCACCCCTGTAGGACCAATCATTAAAATATTTTTTGGCGTGACTTCTTGGCGCAACTCAGGCTCAAGCTGCATACGACGCCAGCGGTTTCTAAGTGCAATAGATACAGCGCGCTTGGCATCTTGTTGACCGATAATGTGTCGGTCTAACTCGTGAACAATTTCTCTTGGTGTCATCTCAGACATGAATAAACCCTTTTCTAACAATACTTGTTGTACTTGCTACGTAAACGAGCGACAACAAGCCAATAATAGCTTTCGCTATTACTTAGTAATCTAGTACATCAACCGTTTGGCTATGGTTAGTGAATACGCAAATATCACCAGCAATGGTCAGCGACTTTTCAGCAATTTCTTTAGCACTTAACTCGGTATTATTTAAAAGTGCGGTAGCTGCAGCTTGTGCATAGTTACCGCCAGAGCCAATAGCAATAAGATCTTGTTCTGGCTGCACTACGTCACCGTTACCGGTAATGATGAATGACGCCGTTTCGTCGGCTACGGCAAGCAGGGCTTCGAGTTTGCGTAGCGCCCTATCTGTCCGCCAGTCTTTGGCAAGTTCAACCGCTGCTTTGGTTAAATGGCCTTGGTGCGCTTCAAGCTTGGCTTCAAAGCGTTCAAATAGCGTAAATGCGTCTGCAGTACCGCCAGCAAAACCCGCTAAAATTTTGTCGTGGTACAAACGGCGCACTTTGCGCGCATTCCCTTTCATTACTGTGTTGCCCAGTGATACCTGTCCGTCACCGGCCATTACCACTTGATTCCCACGTCGTACAGATACAATCGTTGTCACGTTATTTCCCCGTTAAGCTGGGCGCTGCTGCGTTTTTCGTCTAGCAAAGGCAGCAGCGTTCAAATTCAATAACAAATAAGTGGGGGAAGGCTTTTTAATTTCAAGGGTAAGAAAGAATAATGTGCTCTTAGAGCTACCTATTATATGGGCTTAGCGAAATCGATATCCTTCAGTGTCAAAACCAAAACCACTTTCGTGGCCCTTAACATACACCCATCCTTTATTCGGTAGGCGTTTGTGTTCACTTTCCCTTAAGCATAAGCGCCCATCAGACAGGGGGCCGTTCTCCTTTAGCAAAAGTGGATGTCGACAGTGCTTAGAGCCGCTTCCTTTTTCATAAGCAAATTTTCTTTCTACCTTTTGCTTATCGGAGGCTAAATGAAGCGTGTAAGGCAATGCCGTATCAACAAAACTAAAGCTTAAGAAAAAGGCTAATAGCGGCATACCAAATAACGTCATTTTTCCACGTGTATCTTTAGTCACAAACTGCGCGTGCCGCTTATCGATAAAAATGGCAAGGTAATAAAAGGCGCTATAGGCAAAAGTGAGAAGTACGATGGCCCAATTCGAATTGTCTAGCCATCCATTGATCACGATAAAATCGGTAAAAGCACTTACGAACATTGCCCCGATAAGTACTAAAAAGGTAATGTTCGATATGCGTGTGACCAAGTGTAGTTCAGACCATTTAGGTCGAGCAACATGCTCATCTTGATGGGTGCTATCCAAATCATTAACAGGTGGCTGCGTTGCCCGCTTAGAAGCGAGCTCATGCTTTGCTGCTTGGTAGCGCTCTGGAAAAGCCTGCTTATCGATATTTTCCAGAACGTCCTCAAGCTCTTCTATGCTATAAGCGCCGTAATCTGGTTGTTCAGTAGTGGCAATACTCATTCATACTTCCTTGTAAACGCATCCTTTCCCTACGCGCTGTCAGCGCGCCGAATGCAGCGCATTAAGTGTTACCTACAATAAACAGCTACAAATTCCAGTACCAAATTTGGCATGTGGCAATATTCACCTTACGCAGGCTGTGCTTGGCTTTCTCCGCATCGCGCTTAGACTCATAAGGGCCCAAAATAACACGGAACCAATCACCGTTGCTGCCGGTGCTGTGTCTGATAAGTGCCTCTAAACCTTGGAAAGCAATTTTGGCTTTCATCTCTTCAGCCTGGGCACGGGTTCTAAACGAGGCGCACTGCATTAGATAGCGTTTGTCAGACTTTTCTTGTTCTTTAACCTCGACTTCTACTTCGTATCCTGGCAGGGTTTTGATGTATTCCCATTCTTCCTCAGGCAGTTCAGGTAAAGACTCTTCGGTAGGTACAACAGGACGTGATGTTTGAGCATCTACGTCATCTTCAACATTGTCTTTTATCGACCACAAAAACGCGCCAAAGCCAATCACCAATGCGAACACACCGATAAGGCGCACAATGGGAAGTTTCCCAGCAACAGCCCCATTAATTTGCGCGTTTCCTGCTGGCTTTTTACCTTTACCAGCAGGTTTCTTTTTTTGAGGAGAGCGTCCACGAGAGACATAATCGCGTTGAGCCATAATCGGCAATATTCCTACTTGTTATCGTTGTTTGTATGCGTAAGAAAACGTCATATACCAAGTCTATTAGAAGGGCTGGTGTTTCAGCCTCTTCAATCTTGTTAAAATTTTAACGTATTGCTACCCAACAAGCTAACTGAAATCGGTAGGATCGATATCTATCGACCACCTTACCTTCATAGCCTGTGGTAACGCCTGTAAAAATGGCAGCGCTAAACGCAACGCGTTATGAAGCGGAACACGCTTTTCATGGCTGCATACCAGCATAAACCGAAACCTGCCTTGCCGCTTTTCAATTAAGCAAGGAAACGGACCGTTTATATCAATGGCGTGCTGTTGATTAAACACCTGCTTACTTTCCTGTAGAAAGCGATAAGCCAAACTGCTATCGGTAGCCTCTGCGCGAATAATAAACTGGCTAATAAAAGGGGGTAACCCTGCTGCCTTACGCTCCATTAAAGCGTGCCGTGCGAAATGCCCATAGCCATTGTGCACTAAATCTTGTAGCAAAGGGTGGTGAGGATTGTGGGTTTGAAGCCACATTTCACCAGGTTTGCTGGCGCGCCCCGCTCTTCCAGCAAGCTGAGTAACAAGCTGTGCGAGCTTTTCTGGTGCTCTAAAATCAGCACTAAAAAGAGCACCATCACAATCTAGCACTGCTACTAGAGTGACATGAGGAAAGTGATGACCCTTTGATAGTATCTGAGTGCCAACCAGCAGCTGATACTCTTGGCGATTAATGGCATCAAGTGTTTGGTGCAGTTTGTCTTTGCCCCGCACGGTATCGCTGTCTATTCGTACTTGTTTAACGCCGGGAAATAAGCTTGCAAGCCCTTGCTCCACTTGCTCGGTTCCCGTACCTGCCGTAACTAATTCATTGTGATGGCAAGCCTCGCAGTTCGATGGCATTGAGCGCATGCTACCGCAGTGATGACACTGTAGTCGGTTCTGCGCTTTATGTACGGTATAAGGCCGGTCACAACGCTTGCACATTACGGTTTCACCACAGTGATGACACAGCAGTGCTGGCGCATAGCCTCTGCGATTCACAAACACTAATACCTGATTCCCCGCACTAATATGCTGGCGCATTATAGTTAGCAGGCCTTGTGAAATGCCGTAATGAATAGGTTGGTCGCGCGCGTCCAACACATGCTGATGGGTGCTTTTCGCACCTCCCGCTCGCTTGGTTAATTGCAAATGGGCATAGCGGCCGCTTAACGCATTATTAAGTGTTTCAAGCGCGGGCGTGGCGCTGCCTAGCAAAAGAGGAATATTATGCTGCTTGGCGCGCATGGCAGCTAAATCACGAGCGTGGTAGCGCAGCCCATCCTGCTGCTTAAACGACTCGTCATGCTCTTCATCCACAATCAACATACCGGGATTGTGTAATGGCGTGAAAATAGCCGAGCGGGTACCAATAATAATACCAAGTTCGCCAGCTTTGGACCGCTGCCAAACGTTTAACCTTTCTTTATCAGAGAGCTGAGAGTGTAAAATGCCAACCGCAATACCAAAGCGCTTTTCAAAGCGAGATACCGTCTGGGGCGTAAGCCCGATTTCTGGCACAAGTATAAGTACTTGTTTTCCGTCGCGCAGTAAGGGTTCAATTGCCTGAAGGTACACTTCGGTTTTTCCACTACCAGTTACCCCTTCAAGCAAACTTACCGCGAAGTTACCTTGCTGCCGATTCAGTGCAGCAATGGCAACAGACTGCTCAGTGTCTGGAATTGGCTTTTCAGAAAGCGATAATGAAGCAAGCCAACTGCCTGCCTTAAATTCAGGTGCGACTTCTTCAATGCATGCCAATGACTTTTCGACAATCGCTTTAACTGCAGGAGCACCATACTGCTTTCGCGCTTGCGAGGCTATTAAGGCACCACCAGCCAGTGCATTAAAACAAGCTTGTTGCTTAGGCGCCCGCGATAGCGTGTCTGCGGTCGTTTGTTTACCTTCTTCGGTAAGCATTAGCATGTCTTGTGGCGCGGGGGCCGCCGACTCGCCTTTGCGCAGTAAAACAGGCAGTAAAGCATGCAGCACTTCACCAGGCGCATGATGATAATACTGCCATAGCCACTGGGCCATTTTCAGCAACACACTGTCTATAACCGGAGTGTCGTCAACTACCGACTCTATGGCTTTTAGCTTATCGGTATTGTCAATTTCACTTTCAGATTTTTGTAGGGTTTCAACGACCACACCCACCAATTTGCGTGGACCAAAAGGCACAATCACTCTGACACCCGCACTGAGTACGTTATCGTGGGTATATGTGAAAAGTTGGCGCAGTGGCACTGGCACGGCAACTTGAATATAGGCCATTGCGAACGTTCTACCTTATTTGATGACTTTTACAGCGCGCAAATTGCTTGCTGAGTGTCTTACACTGAAACTATTTATTTAGAGGCTACATGCATACCTGTAGGTTACAGCAATGTGCGCTGCTAGCAGCTAGCTATACCTCTAGCTATTACCGCACAATTTCACCATTAGCGCATACGGGCCTAGCCTTGAAAAACAAATATTTAAACATATTTTACTGGTAAGCATGAAAGGAATGTTGTTTGTTTAGGCATCTTGTTGAGTTCTCTTGTTTAACATTTGGACAAAAACCGCTTGATCAAGCCACTTCCATCCTATATTATGCGCCGCTCTTTTTGCGATGGGTTGTTCGTTGAACGACTTATCATTTGAATTAAGTAACGTATGGTGTGCGACTTCGGGTTGTATAGCGATACGGCCTTATTATTTGAGGTAACCCAATGAAACAAGATATCCACCCTAAATACGAAGAAATCACAGCAACTTGCTCATGTGGTAACGTAATGAAGATTCGCTCTACGCTTGGTAAAGACATCAACCTAGACGTATGTTCTTCATGTCACCCATTCTACACTGGTAAGCAACGTAACGTTGACACTGGTGGTCGTGTTGATCGCTTCAAGAAGCGTTTCGGTGCATTGGGCAAAAAGTAAGCCTGATATCGAGTTCGAAAAAGCGCCTTTATGGCGCTTTTTTTTTGCCTGAAGGTGACTACTTACGCTAGAAAACTAACCTTGAATGACTCCCCTTGCTGGCAACGCCTCTTATTTAGAGCTAATTGACCATATCAATATCGCTTACATTTAAAAACAAAGCGCTCATTATGCTTAATGAAGCTTTTTGACTCCTGACAAGTGTTTATCCCAGTCCCCTCTATTTTGTTTTTTACACGCTTCTTCACTATCAAAATAAATACCAACGGGAATAGACTTTATAGATTCAAGCGCAATATTCACCTGATTTATAAAGTCCATATCCCAACCATTAATCAACGCTTTCTGCTTCTGCTGCTCCGTATTAAACACGGCAATAACTTTAGGTGCTTTCCAAGACCCAAGGTGAGTAAGCCAGACGAATCCGTTATCGTCAGATTTTACGTTTTCACACACATCAGTCAGCACTGCGATTAGTTTTCTTTCTGTCATATTTTTTGTCTTCAAAGCTATCTTGAGAGGCCTTTTATCCTAGTTTATCAAAAATATAAAACCTAAAAATAAAGAGACGGTTTTTCGGGTTCATATTTTTAAAAACTGTTTTTATGGGTATAGATTAATAGACTATCAGTCACACTAACACGCTATATACACACTGCCTTGCAATACACCAACAGAATGAAACAAGGGTTAAAAATAAATTGTATGAATGGCAATTATAGGCTTATTTTACTGGTCTAATTAGTATGCCTAACCTACATTGATAATTGAGAATTCTGATCAGATATGTACACAGTGATTGGCTGTGTTAGAGTTGCGATCGGCACCTTGATAGTGAGCATTAATATTATGAATAATGCTCTATTACTAAGACTTGTGGCGCTTTTGTGTTTAAATTTTGGCCTACGTGTTAGGCCTAATATCAACAGCGATATGTGAGGAGAATCACGCAGAGTTAACGCTAGGTCTGCAATTTCCAACATACCACACCAGTGCTAACAACTATTTATAATCACTTTTGTCATTAGTTGGTTGTAACGCGCTTACGTTTATCTACCCATAACTATAACGATAATAAAATAGCTACAGAGCGTGAACGAAAACACTGATGAACCCTACATCTAAGGATACCTTTTTACATGTCAGATTTTAGACAACGCGCACTCGACTATCACGCCAAACCCACACCTGGAAAGATCCGCGTAGAGCTATCTAAGCCTGCCGATGGCGTCGACGATCTTGCTCTTGCTTATAGCCCAGGCGTCGCCGAACCGGTGAGAGAAATCGCCGAAGATGCAGATAATGCCTATAAGTATACGGGTAAAGGCAACCTTATTGCTGTTATTAGTAACGGAACGGCAATTTTAGGCTTGGGTAATTTAGGCCCATTAGCTTCAAAACCTGTCATGGAAGGCAAGGCGCTTTTGTTTAAACGCTTTGCTGGTTTAGATGCTATTGATATTGAAGTAAAACATCGTACCACAGAAGAATTCATCAATACTGTAGCAAATATTGCTGATACGTTCGGTGGTATCAACCTAGAAGATATCAAAGCGCCTGAGTGCTTTGAAATTGAGCAAGAGTTGATTAAGCGCTGTAAAATTCCAGTATTTCATGATGATCAGCACGGTACCGCTATTGTAACCGCAGCAGGTATGCTTAACGCGCTGGAGATTCAGGGCAAAAATATAGAGAACGCTAAAATTGTTTGCATGGGTGCTGGCGCAGCAGCGGTTGCCTGTATGGAGCTATTGATTAAGTGTGGAGCCCAACGCGAGCGTATCTACATGTTAGATAGAAAAGGTGTTATCCACACTCGTCGCGAAGACTTGACTGAGCATAAGAAGCTTTTTGCTAACAATACCGATAAGCGCACCCTTGAAGACGTAATGGAAGGCGCTGATATATTTGTTGGTGTATCAGGTCCTGACGTTTTACCGCCAGAAGCACTTTCTTTGATGGCTGAGAACCCAATTGTGTTTGCATGCTCAAATCCTGACCCAGAGATAAAGCCTGAACTTGCTCACGAAGTACGCAAAGACCTTATCATGGCTACTGGTCGCTCGGATTATCCTAATCAGGTAAACAACGTACTGTGTTTTCCGTTCATTTTCCGCGGCGCCCTTGATGTTCGCGCGACGGCCATTAATGATGAGATGAAAGTGGCGGCGGTTGAAGCCCTTCGCTCTATCACAAAAGAACCCGTTCCAGAAGAAGTATTAGCTGCGAGCAAAAGCGATAGCCTGACATTTGGTAAGGAGTACATTATTCCTAAACCTATGGACCCGCGTTTATGTGAACGTATCGCTACTGCGGTATCTAAGGCGGCTATTGAGTCGGGCGTTGCACGAGTGCCTGAAAGCCCAGAAGAATAAAGATACATAAAAACGGCGCTGTGTTGTAGGTAATGACTTACATCCGCTAACATACAATACAGGGCCGTGTCTCTTTAATGCTAGATATCAGTCGTCTTCAGACACATCATTTTCGAAGCTTGGATCAATACCCATTTCTTCCATAATGCGCCTAGCTTCAGCCGGCACGCGATTAGGATTGTCTTTACGCAAGTCGTCATCGTTAGGCAAAGGTTGCCCGGTAAACGCGTGTAAAAATGCTTCGCACAACAGTTCCGAATTAGTGGCGTGGCGCAAATTATTGATCTGGCGGCGGGTGCGCTCATCAGTAAGCGCTTTAAGCACATTAATAGGTATAGATACAGTGACTTTCTTTACCTGTTCGCTCTTTTTCCCATGCTCTGCGTAGGGGTGAATATATTTACCGTTCCATTCTGCCATTGTACTAACTCGGTCTACTCTTTTTATATTATGAAGAGAAATTCTAAACAAGTTCACGAAAAGGTCAATTGAGCAGTGTAAACCTCTTGACGTCTAGACATATATTCTTTAATTTAGACGTCTAAACGTCTATAAGATTACATTTTTGAGAGTATAAACCATGGTTTCTTACGCACAAGGTATCGATGCATTAAACCAGTCCCTGTCGGAGCTGCGTGATATTGATGTATCTTTTGAATTCTTTCCGCCTAAAACGGAAGCCATGGAACAAACCCTGTGGAAGTCGGTTGAACGTCTAGCGCCGTTAAAGCCAAGCTATATGTCGGTGACTTACGGCGCCAATAGCGGTGAGCGTGACAGAACCCACGACGTGGTAAAACGCATTCAACAGCAAACAGGTGTTGCTGCCGTTCCTCACTTGACCTGTGTTGATGCAAGCCGTGATGAATTAAAGCAAATTGCTAAAGACTATTGGGACTCAGGCATTCGCCGTATTGTTGCACTTCGTGGCGATTTACCCCCAGGGGTCGACAAAACAGAGATGTATGCCTCTGACCTTGTTGCCTTACTAAAAGACGTTGCCGATTTTGATATTTCAGTTGCTGCCTACCCGGAAAAACACCCTGAAGCGCCAAATGCGCAATTCGACTTGCTAAACCTTAAACGCAAGGCCGAAGCTGGCGCTACCGAAGCGATAACCCAGTTCTTCTTCGACACGAGTGTTTACCTGCGATTTAGAGACCGCGCTGCTGCAGCTGGTGTCGACCTAGATATCGTACCGGG
>JAXHTT010000033.1:0-28238 GCA_034190055.1 Pseudomonadota bacterium
CACCTGTTTTGGTTGTACTAGACCAACGTTTCACTTCTGAAAGCTGACCCAATACCTCTTTTTCAACCAGCGTAGAGTTGCCGCTGTGCTGCGCTACGCGGTGTAGACAAAGATAATTTGAACGACCTTTTAAGAGTGCAGTTTTTCGCTTGCTGCCCAAAGCTTTTTTTACAAGAGGTAGGTCGCGGTGAAATAGCTGCTCTTGCAGGTTTTTAGTCCCAGTGGAAACGATGGCTTTTCCGTCACTCAGTAATGCTGGAGCAAGATAGGCGAAGGTTTTTCCCGTTCCTGTACCCGCCTCTACTATCAAACTACCCGTAGTATCGATAGCGCGCTTAACTGCCTTCGCCATCTCAGTTTGCGCTTCGCGAGGCACAAACCCCTTGATAGCGCCAGCAAGAAGGCCATCTGATGAGAATACGTTATTTATTGTGGGCATGGTTTAAGCGCTGTCATTACTTTTCTACTTTAGGCCGCGCATTATGCCAAAAAGCCTATTGAATGCCCATTAAAGGTTTACGTTTTAACGACAATATTCGCAGTGATATGGCTTTTCGAATATTGCTAAAGTTTGAGTTAACGTTCAAAAAACGCGTCAACCAAATCGGCGAGTGATTCTTCAAGCTCTTCTTCAAAAGCGTCGATATCAATGTCAAAACTGTCCATATATTTAGCCGCATTATCGCGTGAAAGTACGGCGTTTTTTATCTGAAATTCAAGCTCAGGCAGTGTCTTGTCGTAACGGGGCTTAATAGTCCATCGCAAACAATGACCATGGTTGTCTTTTAGCCTTTTTCTGGCAAATACACAGAATTCCTCGACGTAGTCAGCACCTTGCGGTCCAAGACACCCCGGTTCTATGCGGTACATTACCAGCAGCTTCTTATATAGCGGAAGTCGCGTTTCCATCACATATTCAATTAGTTTAAAGACTTGATTATCGGAAAGTTTGGAGGATTTTGCCAGCCAAGTAAGGGGAGAATGCGAGAAATTTCACACTCCCCCGTATCATTACTCTGCAAGCTCAGGATCTTTTATGAACAAGATGTCCATAATGATTGCAGGATCCCACTCGCGCATTTCTGCTTCGCATTTCAGTCGAATTTCATCTAACTCACTGATCGTAGCAAACGAGAATACATCATCCACAATAATATGGACTAGCAGATAAACATCCCTGCCCCGCTTACTAATTCGCACCTCCACATGCTCATACGGTACGTCAGCCAACGTTTTTTTGAATTTTTTCTCGATTACCGCCGAGATAGCTTCAGGCGGCGCTTTATTGATTACCTCGTTGAGACTCTCACGCAAAATCTTAAAAGGCACCGGCAACATTGCCGAACCAAGAATAATCAATAAAACAGGATCAACGTACGGCGACAGCGTTCTATATTCCGTCAACTCTAACGCGTAGGCCGAAATAAAAGCGAACAAGATGGATGCACTTAGCACACCGTCTATCACCCAAGTGTGAGAATCCACTTTTACTAAGTCGGACAGTAAATGCTTACCTTTTACTCGCATGTACAGAGAGATACTAAAACAGCCCACCGTTGCCACAAGACCGTAGACCATACCAATACCATACTCAGCTGCGTGCCCACCTGCTAATAAACTCTGAACAGAGCTCGCGACGGCATACACACACGTGGCAATGATAATAAGCGACTTAAACATGTTTAGCGTGGGCTCAATTGCCGTGTAACCAAAGTGAAACCGGTCATCGTCAGGACGTTGAACTAAGCTAGCTACTTTGAGCGTTAGCATTGACATAACAAAAGCAATTAACGAATAAGCGGCATCAAATAAAATAGCGCCAGAGCTGGTTAAAATGGCAAAACCAAGCGCAATAACGACAAACGCGCCGGCAATATAAAAAGAAAGCGTTAATAGGCGCTTTTCTTCAAGGTGATGGAAGCCAATGTCCATGAAAGTCACATCGAAATTAAGGTGCGCGGATTCTACTCCGATATTTTAAAAAAAATAGTGCTTTGAACAAAAACATTGATAATTTTTTAATCAATTCAGTGATACTTAGCGCCTATAAAATTTCGACTTAACGCACTACGTTTTTAATCAGAGGTGGAGCAACCAATTTTTACTTACAATGACACGCTGAGCTTCTGCGACTTCGTTAAAAATATTGGGTAACTTTTGCATAAAATTCTATATTTCTCACAATTCAGCGTAATGCCCGCCAACCTCAAAAAAAACATAAAACGTTGATTAAATTAAAATTTAATGGTTTGGCATATGCTGTGAATGATCCTTTGTGAATTCTCTCCTCCGTTTTTAAGCAGTATGGAGGCCGAAAAACCAAGGAGTAAGATATGAAAAAGTTAACTATTGCTACATTGATTAGTGCCGCTCTATCTGCAGGCGCGTTCGCTGGCGACGAAATGGAGAAAATCGATACAACCTTTGTTGATTTAGACAATGACGACAATGGATATATCTCGCGGGAAGAGGCAGACGACGATGAAATTTATGAGCACTTCTCTAAAATTGATACCAATTCAGACATGCAGCTTTCAGCTAAAGAATTTAATGCTCATGTCATGAAGCACCCTCAACATTTTGATGATGAAGTTTTATCTACCGTAGAGTCGATGAAAGAGAGCATGGGCGTAAACGGTACGATAGAAACGAAAGTTAAAGTTGATACCGATGTAGATGAAGTAGTTGCCGCAACGAAAGATAAAAGGCTAACTCACGAGCTAAGAGCTGAAACTGAGCTCTTAGCCAATAGGAATTCAAAAAAGACAACCGTTGAAAAAGTGTCGAAAGATACTGTCGTTCACGATAAGACTGTTATCGCAGATGAAGCGGTAATGGCACGCAGTAAATTCGAGATGATGGATGCGAACAACGATGGTGAGCTTACTAAAGCTGAAGCATCAAGAAGTGGCGTGACACGCAACTTTGATAAGATAGATTTAAATGATGATGAATTGATTACACGCACGGAATTTAAGCGTTATCAGCGTACATTTGAAGGAAATTTAGGCGATAACTCGGAATAGTGATGACTAAGTAATACAAGGGCCGCAACTGCGGCTCTTTTTCTACGATTACAAAGGCTATCCACACATGCCTTCAATGTTGTACACGGCAAGAACTTTCCTCAGCAGTTCATCACTTGTCCGATGTTTTGGTGGGAAGTTGTTTGGGCTTTGGCGTGGCCTACGCGGTGTCAAAGCTCGAAAAGCGTGTTGAAGATGAAGTTGAAAGTCTTAAGCAAAGCTCTCACCTGCCGAATCGATTTAAATAACGCTAATCACGGAAATACGAGCTACGGTGTGCCCCGTTTCTTTTTTAAAAAGTGACACACCTATATTAGATGGATTAAGTAAGCATCTAACTTTCGGGTGTGGACTTAATCATTTCCTCGATTTCACTGTTACCACTCAAGCGTGCGAGATCGATAAGATAACCTTTTTCTAGCTTATCCAAAGTATGTCCTTCAAGTCGCGCTTTTACCTCTTCAACATCACCATTGGCAATAGAAGTTTTAAGCGCAGCATGATTATTTAACGAGCGGTCTTCATTTTTTTCAGCTGAATCATTCGCAGTCATCTTCATCCTTAATTTTCACTTAGTAAAAAAATATTGGTGCTTACTACCTTTTGTAGTTAGAGATGACACTAAACGATCACACCGTTATGCAATCCATATCTCGAACTGCCAAGGCGCGAGTTTACACTCTGAATCAGCTCCGAAGATTTTCTTTTCGTCGCGCTCCCAGTGCGTATACTCACCCTCAAACAGTGATTCTTCAAACGTTACATCGAGCTGCTTGTTTGAGAAATTAATCACAACGAACACTTTTTCATTTTCATTACAACGTACAAAACTAAAAACCTCATCCATGTTAGAGTTTGGCACCTGAATCATTCTTGCCCCGTACTCTCCGTTCCCTAGCACGGCTTTGGACTTTTTAAGAGCAATTAGCTTGCGGTACAAGTTGCCTATTTCATGTTCTTGCCAGTGTATAGGATCGCGCTCAAAGAACGCTAAACGCTTGGTTTCCCCAGCTTCTTGTCCGTTGTGAATGAGCGGCATACCTTCACCTACCACCGACAACGCAATGCAGGCTTCAAGCGCATCACCAAATTGTTCGCGCTGAGTGCCATCCCAGGCATTTTTGTCATGATTACTAACGAAGGTCATTCTGTAAGCAGAATGAGGCCAGCTGCGTTCGTTCCACGAATAATACTTGCGCAACCTATCCAGCGAACATTGTCCGTGTGCGAGTTCGTGTAGCGTCTCGTTCCAACTCCATGCGTATGTCATATTGAACGCATTTTCGTGAAGATCTCGATTCTCCCATTCAGCCAGCATGAAGACTGGTCTGATTGCGCTTAGCGTTTGCACTGCTTGCTGCCAAAAATCGTTGGGGACATACCCCGCTACATCGCAGCGAAACCCATCAATCTCGAATTTTTCAACCCAGTAACACAACGCGTTGATCATGTATTTGCGAAGGCCAACGTGTTCATAATCAAACTCAATAATATCGCTCCAATCCCACCACGGAGATGGACGAAAATCTCCTTTGTAGTCTTTGGCGTACCACTCGGGGTGCTGTTCAACCAAAGGATTATCCCACGCACTGTGATTTGGCACCCAGTCTATGATGACTTTTAGCGAAAGCTTGTGCGCTTCATCCACCAGCGCTTTGAAGTCCTCTTCGCTACCAAATTCAGGGTTGATGGCCAGATAGTCTTTTACTGCATAGGGACTTCCAAGCTCTCCCTTTTTATTCTTTTCACCAATAGGGTGTACAGGCATAAGCCAAACAATATCAGCGCCAAGTGATTTAATGTGAGATAACCCCTTTCTCACTCCTTCAAAATTACCTTGCTCTGAAAACTGTCGTGTGTTGACCTGATAAATAACAGCGTGAGATGACCATTCTGGCTGAAGCACGTTATATCGTTTCTTAGGAACAGGATTGATATCCATATTATCTTTCCTTATCGAGATTAGCGTTTAGAAGAAGAATCTGGTTCTGCGTCGCGTTACTTTAGGCTTCAAATTGCAGCGAGCTGAGCTTTTAACTGCCGAAAGCTCATGACTTTAAAAAATAGGTAAACTTGTAACACCTAAAATAAGTACCCAAAGGCCGAAAAAAAGTTTTAAACGTTGAACAGAAAATGCCAAAACTACATATTTTGCGATCATTCCACCGACAACTGCACCTGCCCCCGCAAACAAAACAACCTGCCATACCACAGACGGATTTATAAAAGCGTGATACGGCAGCGCTGACCACACAGTAAACGCGGATAAAATAACCGCTACAGCGATAGACATGGTGACATTAAACCCACGAATAATCAGATAAACCGCCACTAACTCCCCCACTCCTACCGAAAGCCAGGCCGTAATAATGCCGCCAAGAAAGCCGATAAAGGGCAGAATCACCAGGTCCTTTGTTCGCAGGTCTTTTTTGAAGTGAGTGCGCTCCATTAATGGGATAGAAGCAAAAATTGCAATCGCTAAAAAAACGGAAAAACTGCCAAAAGCAATATGGAGGTTATTAGCACCGCCCCACAAATGCTCTAACAACGACTTACTTTGCGAGGAATACTGGGCAAACCCTATACCGCAAATTGATGAGGGTATGGTCAGCACTAACGCGTTCGGCAGCGCTTTCCAGTAGTTATCCTGCTTATGCTGGTGTTTATAGTACGCGACCCAGGTTAGTGCCCCCGCGGTCATGCCGCAGCACTGGATGGCGAAACTTGTTGCAACAACGCTTTGCGCTGAAAATGACAGGTAATTAAAAAACGGGACAAATACTACACCACCACCGGCACCTGTAGCGTTTGCAAATATAGCGCCTATCACACCTAATCCGGTGAAAAGTCCAAACTCCTTAATAAGCTCAATAGTTGCGGGCTGCGCCAACAAGAGGCTACACCAAATAAGGAGAAGTAGAATAGCAATTGATTTGCCTGTTTGTCGCTTTAAAAAAGAAATCACGCAAGTCCTTTCTGTAAAAACACGTTAATTGTCAGAAAATAGATTCTATTGAAACGTTAACCATTCGCATCAGTATATTTTTCAAACTATTGTTAGCTCGAAACGTATAAGCTTTTACTTACACAATTATCATATACAGCACTTTGTAAAATATGGTTGAAGTATCTACATTTGAGCAGCAGGTGCAACTGCATCTTTCGCCAAACCGCTCAGCAACATGGCGGCAGACCAAATATCTAATTATGGCGTTTACCTTGTTTATTGGTCTAATTGCTATTGCGTGGTCAATAGTGGGAGCCTGGGTAATCTTGCCTTTTGCGGGGTTAGAAGTAGGGTTGCTAGCGCTAGTTATTTACTTGGTATCTAAATCCACCTACCGATGGGAAACCATTTTAATTTCTGCTGACCGCATTCACATATCATGCTCGAACGGCACTAGCTTATGCTTCCCCCGGCCAGACACATCTTTGTTTTATCAAAAAGATGTAAGTTTTAAACGAATATCACGATTGATTTTACAGACGCCTATGCAGCAATTTGAGTTGGGCGCATTTTTAAACTCTGAGGATAAGAAGCAGGTGCACGATAATCTGCATCGAGCTGGGATCATGGTGTGCACTAACAAATGGTGGTGAAAAACTATCTTCTTATATTTTGCTTCAAGCGATTCTTCTGCTGCTCATGTGTTTTTGAGTACCGATTGATTCAAACGGAAACCTTCATGACACAAAATTAATGATCATTGTGGGCGTTTTCGACTAATTAACTATAAGACGCAGCCAAAGTTAGCTGCGACCTAACGAGGGCTACTTTATGAATTTATACATCGAGTCATTAGAGGGTGGTAACTACCTAGCGTCCACCGGCTTGGGTGCATCTCGCACTCTGGTTAGAGACAAAAAATCACAACCTAAAACATTTCACTGCTTGAATGAAATTAGAGAACATTTCGATTCACAGGCATTTGATCATATGTGGCTTCGACAGAGTACGCCGTATGAGGAAATGGTCGGTCAAACCGATCATCCTGGCGCGTTAGAGCTTGAAATTGAATGGTAAACTTCTATTAGGGAACAGCTAATAGCACATTTCGTTTTATTTAATTTTAAACGCGACACTTAGCACAGTTTTTGCGTACAAGTCATTTGACGTAAATAAAAACGGTATTTTATTGAATTACTAGCGATAGAAACTGTCTTTTATCGCTAGTAGTAAGATACCTACATGCTAAGGAGAATTGCATGAAAATTAGTAAGTTAGCAATTAAGTCTATATTTATAGGTGCTGTTTTGGCTTTGACTGCTTGTGCTTCTATGGGCGATGGCACTGTTGCTGAAAAGCAACAAGCGATTTTAGACATGCAAGATACTGCACTGGCTCGCCTCTACACTGAGAAACCAGATACTCGTTCTCAAATAAGGGATGCCGCAGGCTATGCTGTATTCACTAACGCCAACATTAACGTATTTTTTGTGGCCGCAGGTACAGGCTACGGTGTGGTTAATAACAACATGACCGGTGCAAAAACCTATATGAATATGGCTGAGGGTGGTGTTGGCTTAGGGTTAGGAGCTAAAGATTACCGTGTGGTTATGGTCTTCCACACTCAAAAAGCGATGAACTATTTCATTGAAAATGGATGGACTGTTGGCGGCAATGCGGATGTAGCCGCGAAAGCCGGTAACAAAGGCGCATCTGCAGAAGGCGAAGGTTATCTTGGTAATGTAACGGTTTACACCATGACTGAAAGCGGTCTTACGTTGCAGGCCACTGTGAAAGGCACAAAATTTTGGGTAGATAAAGAACTAAATTAATTCTGCCCTAACTATTCCTAACCATATTAGCGATTAGCGCTCCAACACACCGAAGGCCTCTTGAATGCAAGAGGCCTTTTTATTTTTTCTGCACAACTGCCCGCTACCGCTCTAAATCTTTAGGCTGCCTGAATCACAGTAATAAGCAGTGTCGTGTTCCCCATAGCTTATCTTACCACCGCCGTGTATACGAAAGTCTAAATTTAGGGGGAAACCCTCATAACTGAATTGAACACTCGTGACTACGCTTTACTTGTAAAAGGCTCGCTTAGCAGCACGCTAAGCCATAAACGAGGGTTTCATCATGCAACCACAAAACAACAAAGTGATAAGAGCAGTAGTAAGAACGATGTTAACGAGCGCATTGTTCGCTTCGGCGACGGTAGGCTTTTCAACTAACGCGGCAATAATAGGCAGCAGTTATGGGAATGCAGTCCATGTCGATCTTTCCATTACAAGTAATGTAGGAGGTATGGTCTCTGCAATCGCTAACTCAACTATCAACTTAGCTCATACCAGCGGTAGTGCTCCTGAAAATTATTCACAGATTGACACTATCATTGGCGCAAGCGCAGATGCTTCGGGTACGTTGGGCAGCCCCATCGACGTTACAGAGTTTGATGGCGCTCTATCCACCGCCATTATTGAAGGCGAATCTCAATCGTCTTTAACGAGTTTTGTTCCGGCAAGCTTTTTTACGTCAGGCCGCGGAACCATAAAGGATCTCAATCTCGATTTATTTTCAGACTTGCTTGGAATAAGTGGCTTTCTAACGCTAAGTGCTGATGTACTTTCCACAGTCTCGCAAATTGACGGAAACGCCACTACCGGCTCAAACGTGAATCTATCTACAGCAGGTTCATCAGACATTGTGGATGTGGAAGTGAATCTTTGGGGAAATACCGTAACGGCTACTGCACTTGAAAATCAGTCTCTCTTTGCAGGTTTGAATATCGCTGACTTTGGCTTGGGAATATTTGTAAATGAAGTCGAGAAGTCGTGTTCCAACACCTCTTGCACAGAATCGCGCAACGCGGTTAGAGTATCTTTCGATGATTTCTCACTAAATGCATTTTACGATGCGCTATTCCCTGCTGGCGGGCCGTTAACCGGGCCTGTGTTTAACTTGACCAACAACCCGATTATCAACGGCGAGATCATTTTAGCTAGCTCATTTGCTACCACCTCTTCTTCAACTGAGGTCAATGCCCCCTCTACGTTTGCACTCTTTTTTATCGCCGTGGGCTTACTCAGTGCGAGAAGATTTAACAAGCACTGCATTACATACAGGTAGCAACCGCTAGTGATTAGGCAAGAAGACTGGGCATTCACTCTTTTCCTCTTGCCTTCATTCTCGAGGACTATTTGGCTTGTAAGCTTCGATTTTCCTCAATTCTCATCCACTGGGCGCGCGTGCAGTTTTCAAGCAGTTTTAACGCTTCAAGAACGACATCTTACCCCTGAACGAATGCATGTTTTTGGTCATTTTGCCGGTTAGACAAGGCCTCAAGCTTGCCTCTTGTTCCTGCACGTCCTGGGTGATTCGACAAAAAGACATCAATATTTTGTTCTTTTACTAATCGTTTCATCGCCATTGCAGATTCAGTATACGATTTGATACGCGGTAAGTCTGGGCCGTAGTTGAGCCCAGTACCGCCCCACAACACAGCGCGATGCTCAGTAACTCCGTCACTAACAGGAAAAACAACGGTTAATGTACCCGGCGTGTGGCCCGGCGTAACGTATAGTGTTAGCTCAGTACCGTTAACATTCAATTTTTCACCATCGTCTACCCCCACATCTCGGCTTGGCTTTTTACCCCAACGATAACTGGCGAATTTATCGTTTTCGAGGTAATCCCACTCTACACTACTCATGACTATGCGAGGATTATATATTGACTTGATAAGTTCAAACCCACCGTAGTGATCGCCATGGCCATGAGAAATAATAAGATGAGATACGGGCTTGTTGCCCAATCCGAGCGCAAAGAGGCCATCAATTATGTACTGTTGAGCTTGGTCGTCATTATTCAACGCATCCACCAGAACAATGCTTTCACCCGTGTCAATTGCCCAGCTAGCCACATTGCCAGCACCCACATAATAAAGGTTGTCAAAAACCTGCTGAGGAGGTATTTGGCGGCGGGCTTTGCCTTTGCGACTGGGCTTACTATCGCCTTCAGCTCGCTGAGGCCTTTCCCGCCGCTTTTCGCCGAGCTTAAACATATCTTTAGGCGGCGTACTAATGTCACACAAGCTTGCCAAGCCAGGAAAATGCGTGGCGCTCTCTAGGCCCTTATTTGCATAATCCTCGGCCGTTAGCGATGGGCTCGCAATACTGTTAGCGCAAAAACTAAGAGCCAATGCAACAGACAGAGTTTTTAAAACGTCCAATTGATACCTAACCACAGTCTTCTGCCATCTTCAACATACCCAAACTCGTCGTAGCGCATGGTTTTATCAAATGCATTATAGAGCCCTGTTTGCAATTTAACGTTGCGCATTAGTTTGGTGTTATAACCTATATCGAACAACCCAACCCCTGGAGACAAGATAGAACGTGAAGATATTGACGTTAACGCCGTTTCTTTCCCTCTTACTGTCCACCTTGACCAAATTTCACTTGCTTGCGATAGACGATATGTTGTGTTTAACGTGAACAAATGTTTCGGCTGTTGCACCAAAGGTAGGCCTTCATTCGCACCGGTTTTTTGCTCTGAACGTGTGAAGCTATACGCACCATTGAATGACCAATTACCAATGTTATATTTTGCTGCAAACTCGGCGCCGTAAGACTCAGCCTCGTCTACGTTGATGTTGTAGCGATCAGTTTCATCCAGACAAACAGATAACTCACAAGAAGCAATGGCAATTTTGTCATCAAAATCATTGTGAAATACTGTGATACTATACTCCAGCCCAGCGTCACCAGAATAATATACAGCAAGTTCTTTGTTGAGCGTTGTTTCGGGTGATAAGTCCGGATTGCCGTAAACATCTCCCCCACGGCTTTCTTGGATCCATCCATCAGCCATTTCTCTTAATTCCGGGGTTCGATAGCCAGTAGAGACACCACCTTTCACTACCCAATTATCGTTAATGTTATACACCGCGTACGCACGAGGGCTAACTTGGGAACTAAATTGTTCATTATCATCCAGGCGAATACCTAACGTAAAAGCTAAGCTATCATTAACACGCCATTCATCTTCACCATAGAAAGACCACTGGCTGTTTTCAATGTTAGTGGCCTCGCCGCCGTTTGTGTCAAAATCATCAAGTGACTCTTCAAGGAACTCTGCCCCCACTGTGAGCATGTGGCTATAACTTACAGCCCAAGACCACTGCGAGTTAAGGACTAAATTATCGATGGTGATGTCTCGACCAACGTTTTCAACCGATTCTTGCTGAATAAAACTGCGCGAGGTCAAGTCTCCATACTTTCCTTCGTGAGTCAGAGCGTATGAGTGCCTGTTACTTTCAGTCTCTGATAATGAATTTCTTTCTGGTAATGACTTTCCCGGTGTTGAGATACGTGTCTGATCTTGGAAAATGTACTCAAATGTAAGCGTATCTGTCGTATTTGGGGTTAAATGAAACGCTGTACGAATGTTGCTTAGTTTTTTTCTGCATAACCACGCTCAATATCGTCTTCCTCTCGCTTTTGATAAAGGCCACTAGCAGTGATACTCAACAAATTCTCGATTAACGGCCCAGAAAAGGCTAGCTGAATTTGGCTATCTGACCCGCTGTCTGAGTTTTCTTGAATTTTTGTTTCTGCACGAAGATTACCGCTCCATTTTCTGAAGTTTTTACGCGTGATGATATTGATTACCCCACCCATAGCATCAGAACCATATAGGGTAGACATGGGTCCACGCACAATTTCAATACGCTCAATGCTGTCTAATGGAGGTAACCAGTCTTGTTCATACCCTCCGCTGCCATTTGGCTGAGACTCTCTTCCCGTTTGCTTCTTACCGTCAACAAGTATTGCAGTGTACTGGGCGGGCAAACCTCGAACGCTAATGTCTTGACGATATCCACCACCCGTTACAGTTACACCCGGTACGTCTCGAAGTGCGTCGGTAATATCTTTATAGGCGCGCTGCGCAAGTTGTTTTCTATCGATAACGCTCACTGAGGCAGGCGCTTGAGACAAAAGCTGCTCAAAGCCAGAGGCTGTGACAGTAATACTTTCCACAATGCTTTGATCTGTAGTTCGTTCACCAGATTGGGCAACCAGGTTTGTAGAAAATAGAGAAAACAGTGAAATTGTCAGTAAAGAGGAAGAAAAACGCATACTTAATCGATTAACACAAAATAATAACACAATGATAATCATTATCATTTCAAAGTAAAATGTGACTTCATCTTATTTTTATCGATGCATTTCACATCTAAGTTTATCGATTAAAACGAAACTGTCTTTACACCAACACCCATTTCTGGGCATATTTTAATCAGCTATAGATTTGCTACTAATTTCGAGCGTGTTTTTAAAAAGGAAGTTATTATGATTACCGTGGTGTTTAACCAAAAAGGCGGCGTGGGCAAATCAACTATAAGTACTAATTTAGCAGCGCAAAGCGCTAAACGGGGCCATAAAACTTTATTAGTGGACTTAGACGCTCAGGGGAATAGCACCCACTATGCTGGGTTTGAGGCCGCCGAACATAGCCTTACCGCGGCCGATATGTTCAAACAGGTGGTGGGAATATTTAGAACAGCCAAAAAGCCTACTGAGTTTGTTCACCCTACTCCGTTTGAAAACCTTTTTGTTATGCCGTCGTCAGCGGCTTTAGCTGACATCGAGCGAGAACTTGAATCTCGGTACAAGATTTTTAAACTCAGGGACGCACTAAAAGAGTTAAAAAGCGAATTTGCCAACATTTTTATCGATACGCCTCCTAATTTTAACTTTTATTCCAAAGCAGCACTTATTGCTGCCGATGGTTTTTGCGTGCCCTTTGATTGCGATGACTTCTCCGCACAAGCTATCGAGCACTTACTCGACAATGCAGCAGAACTTAAAGAGGACCACAACCCAGACCTTAAGCTATTGGGCATTGTAGTTAATCAATTTAATAGTCAGGCGAAGCTGCCTACAGAACTAGTACAATCGCTTAAGCAACAAGGTTTGCCAGTGTTAGAAAGCTATATAAGTGCCACGGTGAAGGTAAAAGAGTCTCATTCTAGGCGTGTGCCGCTGCCATTCTATCTACCAAAGCACAAGGTCACTGGGCAAATAGAAGCGTTATTTGAAGCGTTAACTGCAGATAAAGCCTGATGCTAACGCGTTATCTTAAACATCAATATCAATATGCTTAAGGCCGCCGCTGTTATTTTCTCGCTCTTTGTCTTTCGAGTTCTCTGCTGACGCATCAACCACTTCAGTACGCTTAACGTCTTGAAAGTTATCGCGGTCTTCTTCATTGAGATGCTCTGACTTTTTCGTTTTTTGCACTTTCTGAACCCGCTCATCAGGTTCCACGGGCACTTTCGTATTGCGAGGCAAAATGGGAAACAGTAAATCGTTACTCATACGCCCTCCTTAAATAGGTGTATGTTTATATCATTTATCGGCAAAATCGCTCATAAAATTATGGTTCACAACTAATTCATAACGAATAGTTTTATTATATGTATATTAATTTAGAGTTAATGTAGGAAAAGAGTTCACTTTTGCCTTGCAAATCCATGCTCAAACCGCTAATGTTTCAGCTGTTCGAAATTAGGAATTAAATTCATCAAAATGATAAACTGCGCAGCGAAACATCATCACCATCACAAAGCATAACCTTTCAGGTTCGTGCTGGAAGGTCTATATTTCCTTCCAACGGCGCAGATAGAAAAATTCTCGACCCTCGGAAGGAAACTTCCGGGGGTTTTTCGTTTTAGGCGCAATCAAAAGTTAAAACACAACGTGTAAGGAACGTTTCAATGAGTAACAGCAACAGACTTCGAATTGCCGTACAAAAATCAGGTCGCTTAAGTGATGACAGCATCTCACTTCTTAAAGCTATCGGCATTAAATTGAACATTCGTGATCGCCTGCTGATTGCGCACTCAACGAACGAGCCAATTGATTTACTTCGCGTCCGTGATGACGACATTCCAGGCCTTGTTATGGATGGCGTTTGCGACCTTGGTTTCATTGGCGAAAATGAGCTTGAAGAAAAAATGCTTGAACGCAAAGCAGCAGGCAAGCCTTTTGAGTATGAAGTATTGCGTCGTCTAGACTACGGCGGCTGCAGGCTGTCAATTGCCGTACCTAATGAAATGGATTACGACGGTATAAAGTCTTTAGAAGGCAAAAAAGTAGCAACCACTTACCCTTATCTTCTTGAGCGCTACTTTAAAGACCAAGGCATTAACGCAAAAGCTGTAATGCTACAGGGCTCAGTAGAAGTAGCACCTCGCGCTGGTGTAGCTGACGCTATCTGTGACCTGGTATCAACAGGCGCAACCCTTGAAGCAAATGGCCTTGTAGAAAAAGATGTCATCTTCCGCAGTAAAGCGGTACTTATCAAGCGTACTGACAGCGAACTTAGCGACGAGAAAGTAACATTGGTTAATCGTCTTATGCCTCGTGTTGATGGGGTATTACTAGCGAAAGAAAGCAAGTACATCATGTTACACGCGCCAAAAGCCTACTTAGAGCAGGTTAAAAGCCTACTTCCAGGTGCTGAAAACCCAACGGTGCTTCCATTAGCTGGAAATGAAGAGCAAGTAGCTATCCACGTTGTTTCTACAGAAACCTTATTCTGGGAAACTATGGAAAAGCTTAAAGCCCTTGGTTGTAGTTCTATTCTTGTAATGCCAATCGAAAAAATGATGGGCTAAAAGGCAGACAATTATGATTACTTGGTCATCTCTCTCGGCAAATGAGAAAAAACAGGCGCTAGCCCGCCCGGCTATGGCCAATAGCCAACAGTTAAAGCAAACCGTGGGCGAGATAATCGCCCGCGTTGAAGCAGATGGTGATGCGGCAATACTTGATTACACACGTAAATTTGACTGCCCAGATCTCACTGACCTTGTGCTTTCGCAAGAAAATATCGATACCCTTGCTGCTAAGGTAACGCCCGAGGTAGCGAGTGCGATCGATACTGCGTTTAACAACATAAAAATGTTTCACGAAGCGCAAATGCCAAGTGATATTGCGCTAACCACCACACCAGGGGTTAAGTGTGAGCTGCGCTTCACTGCCCTTGACGCAGTAGGTCTTTATATTCCAGGCGGCAGTGCTCCACTTCCCTCTACTGTGCTAATGCTTGGTGTACCAGCGCTTGTGGCAGGTTGTGAGAACAAACTATTGTGCACACCGCCAAACAAAGAGCAGCTTATCGCGCCTGAAATTGCCTATGCAGCTAGAAAGTGCGGTATTGATAAGATCTTTTTATGCGGCGGAGCGCAAGCGGTTGCAGCCATGGCGCTAGGTACTGAAACGATTCCTCAGGTCGATAAAATTTTCGGGCCGGGCAATAGTTTTGTAACTGAAGCAAAACAACAAGTTAGCCAACGCGCTGATGGTGCGGCCATTGATATGCCGGCTGGTCCATCAGAAGTGTTAGTACTTGCTGATGAATTCGCAAACCCTGAGTTCGTCGCTGCAGACTTACTTTCTCAAGCAGAGCACGGCCCTGATTCGCAGGCTATTTTGGTTTCTAACAGCGCGACGCTTATTGAAAAAGCGAAAGCCGCGGTTGAAAGTCAATTAGCTACGCTGTCTCGAGCTGAAATTGCACGTCCGGCTATGGAAAATGCACGCTATATTTTGGCTGATTCAATTGAACAAGCTATTGAAGCAAGCAACGCTTACGCGGCTGAACACTTAATTGTGCAAATAGAAAACGCCCGTGATTATTTACCAAAAATTAAATACGCCGGCTCGATTTTCTTAGGCCCTTGGTCGCCAGAATCTGCAGGCGACTATGCGTCAGGCACTAACCACGTGCTGCCCACATACGGTTATGCTAAGAATTACTCTAGCCTTGGTCTGTTGGACTTTATGCGCCGCTACACTATTCAAGAGTTAAGTGAAGACGGCATGCGCAATTTAGGCCCTGCTATTATGGCACTAGCGGCAGCAGAAGGATTAGACGCCCACGAACAGGCTGTTGCACTTCGTATGCAGGCACTTAAGCAGGGAGACGCCTAATGTCGGCACTTATCGATAACCTAATCAACGACAACTTAGTGCCGTTAAAGCCTTACGAGTCGGCGCGCCGTTTGTTTTCAGGTGGTCAAGACTGGCTTAATGCCAACGAGTCACCTTATGCTAACGAATACAGCGTAGATAGCAGTAACTTTAACCGCTATCCGTCGTGTCAGCCTGAAGCGGTAGTGAGTGGTTACGCCGATTATGCAGGCCTTGATAAGTCGCAGCTAGTCGTTACTCGTGGGGCAGATGAAGGCATTGAATTGCTTATTCGTACCTTCTGTACGCCGGGTAAAGATAAGATTCTTATTTGCCCGCCTACCTACGGTATGTATGCAATAAGTGCTGAAACCTGCGATGTGGGCATTAAAAAAGTGCCACTGAACGATGATTTCAGCTTGAATGTAAATGCCGTTTGCGCCGAAGAAGACGTGAACGTTATTTTTATCTGCGCGCCGAATAATCCGACCGGTACGCCGGTTGCCCGCGAAGACATTAAAACTGTACTTAATCACTTTGCCGATAAAGCGCTCGTTGTTGTCGATGAAGCGTACATTGAGTTCGATGCTAACAATACGTGGGCTAATGAAATAAACAACTACCCGAACTTAGTGGTGCTTCGCACGCTGTCTAAAGCGTTTGCGCTGGCTGGGCTTCGCTGTGGTTTCACTCTCGCTCAAGCTCCTGTTATCCAAGCCCTGCTAAAGGTAATTGCGCCCTATCCTATACCAGAGCCAGTGGCACAGATTGCCGCGCAAGCATTATCGGCCGAGTCATTAACGTTACTTGAGCTACAGGTTGCAACGCTTAACCGCGAAAAAGAAGCATTAGCTGAAGCGTTAAAAGCGGTTGAAGGCTTTAAGCTAGTAGGTGACAGGCGAGCAAACTTTATCTTGTTCCGCTATGCAAAAGCGCCTGCGTTGATGCAGTACTTGGTAAGCCAAGGCATGCTAATTCGCGACCAATCAAAACAGCTTAACTTACAAAACTGTTTGCGCGTAAGCATAGGCACAGAAGAACAAAATCAGCGTTTGATGCAGTTGATTAACGAATTTAAAAATAGTGAGGATGCGGCATGAGTCAGCAAGCCATTTTATTTATTGACCGCGACGGTACACTTGTTGAAGAGCCGCCAGTAGATAAGCAACTAGATAGTCTTGAAAAGCTGGTTTTCGAGCCAAACGTCATTCCCGTGTTGCTAAAGCTTAAAGCAGCTGGGTTTAAACTCGTTATGGTAAGTAACCAAGACGGATTAGGGACAGACAGCTTTCCTCAAGAAGACTTCGACAAGCCACACAACGCCATGATGGCGATTTTTGAAAGCCAAGGTGTAGTCTTTGACGACGTGCTTATTTGCCCGCATTTCGACGAGGATAACTGTACATGCCGCAAGCCCAAGCTTGGTCTAGTGCAAGAATACTTGCAGCAAGGCAAGGTGGACTTCACCCGCTCTTTTGTAATTGGTGACAGAATTACCGACGTACAGCTTGCTGAAAACATGGGTATTCGCAGCTTTCAGTACAATCGTGAAAGCTTAAACTGGAACGATATTCAGAAAAGCTTGCTTGCGTCTTCACGTATTGCAGAAGTAGTACGCACCACTTCTGAAACCGACATTCGCGTGCGTGTAGATCTTGATTCGCAGGCTAAGTCCACAATTCAAACCGGCATGGGCTTTTTTGACCATATGCTTGATCAGATTGCTACACACGGTGGTTTTGAATTAAACCTGACTACCAATGGCGATTTGCACATTGACGATCACCACAGCGTCGAAGATACCGCCCTTGCCCTTGGCGAAGCCCTTAAAAAGGCCCTAGGTGATAAACGCGGTATTGGCCGTTTTGGGTTTGCGTTGCCAATGGATGAGTGCCGTGCTGAATGTATTATGGACATTTCTAACCGCCCTCACCTTAAGTTTGATGCAGAGTTTAGTCGCGACCAAGTTGGCGAAATGGCTACTGAAATGGTACCGCACTTCTTCTATTCGCTTGCACAAAGCATGGGGCTGTCGCTGCACCTTTCCACCAGCGAAGGTAACGCTCACCACCAGGTAGAAAGCCTGTTTAAAGTATTTGGTCGTGCCCTTCGCCAAGCCATTACGCGCCAGGGTGATGCATTACCAAGCAGTAAAGGAGCACTGTAATGTCAGTGGTAAACACTAGCCAGCGACAAAAAATAGTCATAGTGAATACCGGCTGCGCGAATATTTCGTCGGTACGCTTTGCCCTTGAACGTCTAGGTGTTGAAGTAGACGTATCTGACGATGTAAACGTGATTAAAAGCGCTGACAAAGTGTTTTTACCCGGCGTAGGTACCGCAGCAGCGGCTATGGCAAGCATTAAGCAAAAAGCTTTGGTGGAAACCCTGCAGTCGCTTACCCAACCTGTGCTAGGCGTATGTTTAGGCATGCAACTTATGGTTGAAACCAGTGCCGAAGGTGGTTTTCAAGGTACAGGCAACATCGACTGTTTAAACCTAATGCCAGGTCATGTGGCTCGCATGGAATCAAAAGGCGTGCGCTTACCTCATATGGGTTGGAACACCGTCTCACACGACAACGAAAGTCTGTTTAAAGGCATTCCACAAGATACCTACTTTTACTTTGTGCACAGTTTTGCCGTTCCTGAATACGAGCACACGCTTGCAAGCTGCACTTATGGAAATGCGTTTTCTGCGGCCATAAACAAAGACAATTTTTACGGGGTGCAATTCCACCCAGAGCGTTCTGGCGAAGCCGGAGCACAACTACTGACTAACTTTGTGAACCTATAATGATTATTCCAGCGATTGATCTTATTGAAGGACATGTAGTCCGCCTTTATCAAGGTGATTACGAGCAAAAAACCCAATACGAACTGGACCCTGTTGACGTGGTTCACGACTATGCTGACCAAGGCGCAACTTGGCTGCACATTGTTGACCTAACAGGCGCTAAAGACACCAGTAAACGTCAGCTTTCACTCATTAAGTCTATGGTCGATACCAAGCGCATGAAGTTTCAAGCCGGCGGCGGAATTCGTAGTGAAGAAGAAGTTGCGCAGTTACTAGAAACGGGCGTTAGCCGCGTAGTTATTGGCTCGTTGGCCGTTAAGCAACCTGAACTGGTGAAGTCTTGGGTAGAAAAGTACGGTCCAGAGCACATCGTTTTAGCCCTTGATATCAATATTAGCAATAGCGGTGAAAAGCTTATTGCTACCCACGGTTGGCAAGAGAATTCTGGCGTAGCCCTTGAAGGCTTGCTGGAAGACTTCGCGACAGTAGGTGCAAAGCATGTGCTATGCACTGATATTAGCCGTGACGGCACGCTACAAGGCGCGAACACCGAGCTGTATCAAGAAATGGCGGCCCGTTTCCCTAATGTAAGCTGGCAAGCATCTGGCGGTATTGGCAGTATTGCTGATATCGAAGCTTTGAAGCCGACTAACGTTGGTGGCGTAATTTTAGGTCGTGCATTACTTGAAGGTAAATTCACGGTGAAGGAGGCGATTGCATGCTGGCAAAGCGCATAATTCCCTGTTTGGACGTACGCGACGGTAAAGTCGTTAAAGGCGTTCAATTTAGAAACCATGAGATTATTGGTGACATCGTGCCTCTTGCCGAGCAATACGCGAAAGCGGGTGCCGACGAGTTGGTATTTTACGATATCACTGCAAGTTCTGACGCCCGAGTGGTAGATAAAAGCTGGGTAAGCCGTATTGCACAGGTTATTGATATACCGTTTTGCGTAGCGGGCGGCATTAAAAGCATTGAAGATGCTGGGCGCATTTTGGAAATGGGTGCAGATAAGATTTCGATTAACTCCCCTGCCCTTAATAACCCCGAGCTCATTAATCAGCTTCATGATGTGTACGGACAACAGTGCGTAGTAATTGGTATCGACAGTTTCTATAACGAAGCAACCAACCAATACGAAGTATACAAGTTCACCGGTGATGAGAGCCGCACACAGAAAAGCCAGTGGCAAACTATCGACTGGATTAAAGAAGTTCAGTCGCGCGGTGCAGGTGAAATTGTACTTAACTGCATGAACCAAGACGGCGTGCGCAAAGGCTATGATGTGAAGCAGCTGAAAGCCGTGCGCGATGTCTGCGAAGTGCCCCTAATTGCATCGGGTGGCGCAGGCGAAATTGCTCACTTTACTGATGTGTTCCAACAAGCTGATGTAGATGGTGCACTTGCAGCATCGGTATTTCACAAAGGCATCATCAACATTGATGAGCTTAAAGCAGAGTTAACCAGCAATGGCGTTGCCATGCGAAAGCGTCACGGATTAACGGCGCAAGCAGAAGGAGTAAACCCGTGATCATTACTAATGAAAACAGCAATAAACTAGCTTGGGACAAGATGGACAACCTGCTGCCTGCCATTGTGCAACACGCACTATCAGGCAAAATATTAATGCAGGGCTACATGGACCAAGACGCGCTAGCGAAAACCCTTGAAACAGGTAAAGTAACCTTTTTCAGCCGCTCGAAGCAGCGCCTTTGGACTAAGGGTGAAACCTCAGGTAACACGCTAGATTTAGTGAGCGTTGCCTGCGATTGCGACCAAGATTCACTATTGGTACTAGCTAACCCCAACGGCCCGACGTGCCATACAGGCGTTGAAAGCTGTTGGTTTCACGGCAATACACCCGCATTTACTTTTCTCGCGGACCTAGAACGTGTCTTGGCTGCCCGTAAAGATGCCGACCCAAAAAGCAGCTACACCGCAAGCCTTTATAACAAAGGCATTAAGCGCATAGCGCAAAAAGTAGGTGAAGAAGGCGTTGAAACCGCACTAGCAGCTACTGTGCACGACAAAGAAGAGCTTAAAAACGAAGCCGCTGATTTGTTGTATCACTTAACTGTACTGCTTCAAGCAAGCGACATGTCGCTAAACGATGCGCTAGATGTGCTTCGCGAGCGTCATAAGTAATCTGCGAACACGCTAACGTTTTATATAAAATGCCCTAAGTGCGATAAGCGCTGAGGGCATTTTTATTTATTATGTGTTATTTCTCGATTTCCTTACCTTTCTACTTCTCTATTTCCCTTACCACTTGCCCGTAAGCTAGTAGCGCGAACAGCCCCGTTCCCCCGACGATATTACCCATCAAAGTTGCGCCTATTAGTGCAGCGGTTTCGGCAATACTGATATGCCCTTGTAGAGCCAATAGAAACAGTTCAGTCGAGCCCGCTATTACGTGGGTAAAGTTTCCGATGGCAATAAGGTAGGTAAAGATAACGATCATCAATATTTGCGAATGTTTAACCGAAGGCTTCATCCACACGATAGCGGCAATAATAAATCCAGACGTTATGCCATATGAGAAGGCGTCTGACGGTGATAACTTGGCATAGTGTTCAGATATAGCAGTCATTCCTTCCACCAACTCTGATGGAATCGCTTGCAGGGTATAGCTGAAAAAGGCGGCTAAAAAAGTGCCAACCATGTTTGCTGCGAAAACAATAGTCCACAGTCGTGCAATGCACGCTCCCATATTAAGAGATGGCTTACTTAGCAACGGCAAAATAACTGACAGTGTATTTTCGGTAAATAGCTGTAATCTCCCAACAATAACCAGTACAAAGCCCACCGTATATCCTAAGTTCTCTATCACAAACTGATAACGAGAACCGACAAAAAGGTGATGCAGGATCCCCTCAGCTAGAATAGACAGCGAAATACCAATACCCGCTGCAACCCCAGACCACCAAAGCGACATCATAGGCCGCTGAAGCTCTTCCAGCCCCTCTCGATGGACAATTGCGTATAAAGAGACAGAGTTTAAACTTTGATTGTTTTGTACATCCTTTTCTTCGGTGTGACTGAGTGCCACATCCTGTTCTCGACGCCCAGACTCCTTCTCTTTCTCAGTCACTTATGCCTCCGTAACGCTTTTTTAAACTTCTAAACTTCGTTCAAACATTATCAACAGCGTAATAGCAGGTGAGTAATGCACGACGATATTAATTACACTAGTACGTGTTCTTATACAGGTACGTCGGTTTCGCACCTTTTCGGTCATATTAATTACACTCTTTAGAAGTTCGTACTTAAAAAAGTAAGATAGAAGTACTAGAGGTGAGGCGATTCTGAATAGGCAAAGACACAGTTACTTACATTTTTCAAACCGGTAAGTTGAACGAATGGGTTAAATTGACCTCTATATTCAATGAAAGGTAAGACTTCAAAAGTCTTTGCATGATTTTGTCAGATGCGAATAGCGAGAACTCGATTTTGAAAAATATTAAACAAAGCGTAAAAAACAACCTGCCTTTTATCTTATTGATCGTCTTGCTTTTCTCATTTAGAAGTAGCGTAGCTGACTGGTATCATGTTCCCAGCGGCTCTATGGAGCCAACTATTATGGTCGGGGACCGAGTGGTGGTAGATAAATCAGCATACACGCTAGAGCTTCCATTTACCGATGTTGTAGTTGCTCGAACTGGTTATATAAAACGTGGCGATATCGTGATTATCGACAGCAGCGCTGCTGATACCAGGCTTATTAAGAGAGTCATTGCCGTCGAGGGCGATAAGGTCGCATTAAACAATAATGTGCTCTTTATTAACGGTGAGAAAGCGGCATTAACCTTCACAAATGAGCAGGTTTATTCTGAAGACATTCTAGGTCATAACCGCACTATTGCGCTTAATCCAATGCCAAGCCCTGCAAAGAGTTTTAATATGGTCACAGTGCCCAAAGCTCATGTCCTTGCTATGGGGGACAACAGAAACAATAGTGTCGATTCCCGCTACTATGGATTCATTCCAGTTGAAGAGATTCAAGGCAAAGCGACATCCGTTGCATTTTCTTTAGACACGCATGGTATGTATTTACCAAGAAAAGATAGAGTTTTTGTGGCACTTCAATAGAACTGTTTAAGTTCGGTCTTCATTGCGTTATGAAAGCGACCTTTACTCACGTTCAAATTTTCATCATAAAAAGACTGGTCAGATCTGCGAAAATGAGTGGTCGCGAATATCTCGCAAAAAAAATATGAGTGCTCCCTCCTCCTAGCATATTAAAAACCATACGCTTGTATGGACAAATTATTTCTTAACTTAACCAAGTCAGTAGCACTCGGCGGTTTCGCTTAAGCTCCCCGCCCGGACGAGATTTTAGCCCTTTAAGATCATTTCGTTTAGTCAAGCGTTACACTAAAAAGTAAGTCTTTATTTACACACTTTGCAACCAAGTGTCACATCTTTCGCATTTTCCCCTATTGCAACTTTAGTATAAGGAATGCTATTCATAATTTTGTAGCATTACTATGTTGCAAAAACACACAACAAGTAAAATGGACAATAAGGAAATAATAATGAAACAAGGTCGTAAAGTAAGTGCAATTGCAGTGGGATTAGCACTTTCAGGAATTACCTCTCTTTCTCCTGCATATGCACAGCAAGCTGACGAAGAAGCAGCAAACCTTGAACGAATTGCAGTGACCGGCTCTCGTATTAAGCGTACAGATATGGAAGGCCCCTCACCTATTCAATCAATTGATGCAACTATGATTGACGGTATGGGTTATGAAAACCTTCAGCAGCTACTTGAGCGTATGCCTGCTACTGGCGCGGGAACTTTTTCAACACGTAATAACAGTCAAGACTCCACCGCGAACGGTGCGGCAGCCGTATCACTAAGAGGTATGGGGCCTGACGCGACGCTGGTATTGATTAATGGTCGCCGCGTGGCCATCAGCGCATTTGCGGAAAGTATTACCAATTCATTTGTAGATATTAACTCTATCCCCGTTTCAGCCATTGAACGCATTGATATTCTAAAAGACGGTGCTTCAGCAATTTACGGCTCTGACGCGGTTGCGGGTGTAGTTAACGTAGTACTTAAGAAAGATTTCGAAGGGCTAGAGCTTAATGCAGGTTACGGTGGCACCACAGGCCCTAGTTACGATGAAACAACCGCAAGTCTATTGTGGGGCTCTCAAAGCGAAAAAAGCAGTGCCACTGTTATCATTGACTATTTTAACAACAGCACGCTAGGTGCTGATGAAATAGGGCGTTTTGGTACCGCGAATCAATCGCCTTATGGCGGTATGGATTTTCGTTCTTCCCGGGGTTACCCTGGCTATTTTTATGTAGATGGCGTCAAAACCATCGATCCAGACTGCCCAGAAGATAGCGCTACGGCTTCTGGTAGTTGCTTGTTCGACTACGGTCCTTTCGGTCTTACCATCCCCGCTTCGGAGCGTGTAGGCTTCATCGGTCAATTTGATTACAAAATTGGCGATGAAACCACAGCGTTTATGGAAGTAGCGATGCAGCACAACACGTCTGAAGCAGGCGGTGCAGCAACCCCACTTGATGAAGACGCTGGCTTGACCGTTCCAGGTACTCACCCGGATAATCCGTTTGGTCAAGACATTGAGATAGGTCGCTACCGACCTGTTGATGCTGGCGCACGTCGTTGGGACATTGAGTCCGATACCCTTCGTTTAGTCGCAGGGCTACGCGGTACATTTAGCGATTATGATTGGGAAGCGTCAGTACAAAAAGGGCGCAGCCGTTCAGAGCAAAGTGGCGATCAGTCACAGGGTTGGGTTCGCGTTGATTGGTTGCAAGAGCAAATTGATCTTGGCAACTACAACCCATTTGGCGGCGTAACTAACCCGCAAAGCGTTATAGATGAAATTACTACTAGCCTAGTGCGACGCGGTGAGTCTCGAATGACCAGTGTAGATGCACATATTACGGGCGAAGCCTTTGATTTTGGCGACGATGTAGTCATGATGGCTGCAGGTGTTGAGTATCGTGAAGAGCAAGTATCTGACGTGCCTGACGTCCAATTCCAACGCGGTCTGATCTTTGGTACTGAGTCAGTATCAGCTTCAGCAGAACGCGACCAGTATGCAGCGTATTTAGAGCTTTCAATTCCGTTGGCTGATGAGTTAGAGCTTCAGTTAGCAGGCCGTTATGACCACTACAGTGACTTTGGCAGCACTACCAACCCTAAGATTGCGTTACGTTGGGCTCCAAGCGATGAAGTGACAGTGCGCGGTTCTTGGGCACAAGGGTTTAGAGCACCATCTCTTGCCCAAGTTGGCCTTGGTCCATCGCAGAAAAGCGTATTTTTTGTAGATCAATATCGCTGTGATGCCACCGGTCAAGACTGTGAATCCCTAGATTACAACATCGAGTTTGCAGGTAACCCTGACCTAGATGCAGAAGAGTCAGAATCTTGGAACGTAGGTGTTATCTACGCTCCTATTCAAGAACTCGGCTTGAGTATCGATGTATGGAGCATTACCCAAGACAATAAAATTGATGAACAGCAGTTTGGGTTGGTTTACGACGCAGAGTGTAATAATCAAGACAGCACAATCTGTGTTCGTCTAGACCCGCAGCAAGGTGAGTCGCTAGGGGTTATTCAGAAAATTTTCAACACTTACCAAAACGTATCGTCACAAGAAGCCTCTGGTGTGGACTTCAGTGCTAATTACAGCATGGAGCTTCAAGAATACGGTAACGTGCGCTTTAACCTAGATTGGTCTTATATGAACGAGTTTGAAAAAGATGGTCTAGACTACACAGGTGAGTATGGTTATCCAGAACACCGCTGGTTGTTCGGTACAACATGGTCAAAAGGCGCGTTTGATGCCAACTTGAACATCAGCTTTATTGGTGAGTTTGAAGATACACCTGACATTAACTTCGACGGTGTATTGGACTTTGAAGAAAACACCTCAAGAACCGTTGATTCGCAAATGTTGGTTGATTTGCAGATTGGTTACAACTACAGCGATAACCTTCGCTTAGTCATTGGTTCAAACAACCTACTGGATGAAGAGCCACCATTTGCCATCGGTAACGGTGATAGCGACCTTTACGGTTATGTAGGCGGCGTGCACAACCCGCGTGGTCGCTTTGTTTACTCTAAACTAACTTATCGTTTCTAAAAGTAGCTCAAAAGAAAAAGCGCTCGCTGGCACTATTTTGCCATGAGCGCTTTTTAAATAAGCCTGTGGCAGATATTACCTTACAAACCAAAATGAATTAGTATGAGGTTACCAATCGCGGCGCATAACATAGCAAGAAACGTCAATATCATTCCCGCAAAGCGCTGCCAGCTAATACCTGAGTGACGCCCTAACCCATAAGCATGGAAAACACGACCAAATAACAACGCACTTCCTAAAGCGTGAACTGCCCATACTTGGCCCGTATTGGCTTCGAAACACGCGATCATAATGAGAGTAATGGGCACGTACTCACTGAAATTACCATGGGCACGGGCTAGTCGACTAAGATCTTCATGACCCCCATCGCCGATACCCACCTGATGACGACGCCTGGCACCAATAACTAAAAACGACAAGTACAGGTAACAAATACCCAATAGGCTGGCGTAAAACGCCGTGATTGGCAAAACCATGGTCTACTCCACATGTTATAGTTATAGCGCGTAATTTTAATCAGTGATTAAATGTTATCTTTATAAAATGGTATTAAACGTTATCCGCTATCAACTTACAAGCAACAAAAAAGGCCGCGTATGCGACCTTTTGTAGTTCTCTTTAATAATTAGCCTAAACGCTCAGCTAGCTCAGCACTCACTTCTTCTACCGGACGAGTTCCATCTAGCTTGTGGTATTCACAGTTACCCGCTTCAGCTTCAGCACTGTAGTAGTTTACAAGCGGCTTAGTTTGCTCGTGGTAAATACCAAGACGCTTGCGCACTGTTTCTTCTTTATCATCGTCACGAACGATTAGGTCATCACCTGTTTCATCATCTTTACCTTCCACTTTTGGTGGGTTGTAAACAACGTGATAAACACGGCCCGATGCTGGGTGCACGCGGCGGCCGCCCATACGCTCAACAATAACGTCATCTGGAACATCAAACTCAATGCAGTGGTCCACAGAAACACCTGCTTCTTTCATTGCATCTGCTTGTGGGATGGTACGAGGAAAGCCGTCCAACAAGAAGCCGTCTTTGCAGTCATCCTGTGCAATACGCTCTTTAACTAGGCCAATGATGATCTCATCAGACACTAGCTTACCTTCGTCCATTACACGCTTTGCTTCAAGACCTAGCTCTGTACCTGCTTTAATTGCAGCACGAAGCATATCGCCTGTTGAAATTTGTGGAATGCCATATTTGCCCATCAAGAACTGAGCTTGTGTGCCCTTACCCGCGCCAGGAGCGCCGAGAAGAATGATTCGCATGAGTGCGTTCTCCGCTTATGATTTTTGAACTTTTTACTTCGGGCACTTTACACATTCAACACTGTAGTGACAAGTGTAAGAAGTACCGTAAAGTTAATCTTAAGACTAATGGCGAATATATGTTCAGCTTATAGGCGTGTTTATAAATTTAAGTCTATACCCATAAGCCAATCGCCCAATAATTCATCTTAAAAGCATGAATTTTGAAAGTGTTAAGTGATTAACTAGAAATTTTTGACTGCCAAAATATAGCACAATAAAGCAGCCCGATTTATTTTTGTTAGTAGTAGACATAAAAAAACGGGCATCGTGCCCGTTTTTAAATGTAAACCTTATTGTTCACTCGACTATTTAGCCAACTTCATCAACAATGTGTTCAAGTTCTGAACAAACGTAGAAGGGTCTTTCAAGCTACCCTGCTCTGACAGTGCTGCTTGGTCGAACAATACACCAACCCACTGGTTGAATAGCTCTTCATCTTGCGTGTCTGCAAGCAATTTAACTAAGCTATGTTCTGGGTTGAGTTCAAAGTGATACTTCACATCTGGCACGGTCTGTCCAGCCGCTTGCATCAACTTCATCATCTGTGTAGTCATACCATTGTCGTCGGCAACAATAACGGCAGGAGAGTCTGTAAGACGGTGCGTAAACTTAACGTCTACAACCTTGTCGCCTAGTGCTGTTTTCGCTCTCTCTAGAACGCCTTCTACTTCTTTCTCTGCTTCTTCTTGCGCTTTCTTAGACTCTTCGTCTTCTAAGTCGCCTAAATCTAAGTTTCCTTTAGCGATAGAAACAAATTGTTTCTCGTTAAACTCAGTTAGGTGAGACATTAGCCATTCGTCAATGCGCTCGCCCATTAGCAGCACTTCGATTCCCTTCTTACGGAAAATCTCAAGGTGTGGGCTAGACTTAGCCGCTTGCAGGCTGTCTGCGGTCACGTAGTAGATTTTATCCTGACCTTCTTTCATTCGCTCAATATAATCAGCTAATGAAACCGTTTGAGCGTCAGATTCTCCGCGTGTCGAAGCAAAGCGCAACAGACCAGCAATTTTCTCACGGTTGCTGAAGTCTTCCGCTGGGCCTTCTTTTAAT
>JAXHTT010000034.1:0-28137 GCA_034190055.1 Pseudomonadota bacterium
GTTGTGACACTCTTAACGAGTGCCCACACAGATTGTCTTGTCTAAATTGTTAAAGAACGTTGCGACTTCGTCGCAATTCACTAGAAGCCGTTGCTTCTTAGTGACTCACCCTGTTCGAGTGAGGTGCGCATTATACGCTGGAAGTTTTTGTTGTCAACACTTTTTGAAAATTTATTTTCTGAAGCGTTTCTTCTAAACTCCCGTCTTTACTGGCCTATATAGGTAGTAGAGACTTACTTCAGGAGGGTTGCTGCTTTGCTTTTCCCCCGAAGCGGATGCGCATTTTAGGGAAATGAGCGCTCACGTCAACACTTATTTTAAAAAAGATGAAAAAACTGAACTAACCGTCTATTTTTCATTCAAATGTGATAATTAGTAGACAATATGGACTAATTACTAATAGGATGGGGACTCAGATCCTATAAAGTAGTCGTTCTTAAAGTAGTAGTAGATGCTGCCGTTATTATATTAGTGCTTGGTATTGGTTAATGATATTGAAGCCAGCGTAAAGGAATACGTATAAGAATGTATATAAGCGTAAACGATGTACGCTTTGCGTTCTTTCTAAATGTATTAATACTGGTGGCGTCATAAATTGACTACGCAATAATTATAAAGGTGGGTTTATGTTACGAACTCTTTCATTGCTATCATCTGCAGTACTGGCTTGTCAGGTTAGTTTTGTTGCAATGGCACAAGATGCTTCTACGGGCGAAGTGATTCAGCCATCTGTTTCAACAAGCGTTGAAACTGCTGAAGAGCCAAACCGCTTTCAAACTGCCTTTCTAAAAAGACAGGTAAAACAAACCATGTCGGTAGGCAGAGCTATAAGCTCTATAGCAGGTCACTACCCTCAGGACATCGTATCTATTGTAGATATAGCGCTAGACACTTACCCAGATAAGTACAGAGAAATTATATTTGCGGCTATTTCGGCACAACCGGCCTCAACTGAAGAGATTGTTCAGCTGGCTATTGAAAAAGAAGTAAGCAGTTGTCCCAACATTGTACAGCTAGCAATAACGGCAGAACCGACTTATGTAGATTTTGTTGTGCAAGCAGCTGCGGTTTCTACGCCTGAAGAGTTAGATGAGATTGTACGCGTTGCCGTATTAACGCAACCTGATGCTGCTGACAGCATTGTGCAAACATTGTCTCAGGAACATCCAAACAAGATTGTCGATATAATGACAAGCGCGTTGAATGCCGTACCTTTTGTGGGTGAATATGTAGTAGATGCGCTTTTGGCTGTATTTCCTAACGAAGCGGAAACTGTGGTAGAGACAGCAGTACGAGAATCAGCGCAGCAACGCGAACAAGTTATGCGTATTTTAAACACCGCTCAACATGCCGGTGTGTCAGAAGACAAGTTAAAAGAATATGCGATGTCAGCAGGGCTGAGCGAAGAGGATGTTAATAGCGCGCTAAGCAATTAGTGCCTTAACTCGTAATTAATGCTTAACTGAAAACGGCGTACTGAGTGAATCAATACGCCGTTTTTGTTTGCGGCTTTGTAGTAACTTCATTTGGTATGGGGTTCGTAGTAAGTACCAGTACAACGTACTTATAGTCTTTTTAGCACGTACACATACCCATATTGCAATTACAATGGTTAGATTTTGTAAAAGCTAGTTGTCGAAGGAATGCAGCATCGCCGCTTCTTTATATAGCATAAGCTCCGATTTTAATAAGTCGACCTTGGCTTTGATCTCTTTGATCTTAGCCTTAATCTCATTTTGCGCTCGCGCATTTAATACGAACATATCGCTGTCACCAGCATCGAATCGCGTTTTCTCTACCTTTGACAAAGTTTTTGCTAACGCAGCATTTTCGCTTTGAAGCGACACAATATCCTTTGCTTGAGCCCAGTAAATTAACGCCTGTTCAAAGCGCTGTACGATAGCTTGTTGTGTTGAAGTGAGTTTGTGTGAAAGCTCTCTTTGCTTAGACTGTAATTGTGCGCGCTCTGCTTTTGCCTTTCTATTGCCTAGTGGATAAGAAAAAGATAGGCCCACTTTGGTTTCTGTGCCTTCCAATGTTTCAGAGCCTGCCCCCACATCTCTGGCGATAGAGGCTGTAAGGTCAAGCTTGGGGAGTAGCGCGTTGTCTGCTAGTGCAACTTTGTTTTCTACCACCTGCTTTTCTAACTTCATTACGTCTAATTCTGGGTGACTTCGAAGCGCATTACGGAGCGTTACCAACTGGCTGTTGCCAATCCAAAAAGGCCAGCTTAAATCGGTAGGTGGCTGGTCACTGTTAATTGCCAACATGTCACCCGTTGGTGAGCGCCAGTAAAAAGACAGCATTTGCGCGTGCGTATCTCGCTTTTGCTTAAGTTCAGCCAAAGTTAAACGCTGTTGAAGTAAGTTGGCTTTAAATTCCGTAAGCACAATACTGGCTAAGTCGCCCTTCTCTACCCGAGTAACCAAGGCTTTTTCTCGTTCAGACGCCGTATTAAGTAACTCAGTGACGGCTTGAATTTGTAACGCACTCTCGTACCACGCAATGTACTCACTCACCCCTTTATATACAAAGTCGTTAATGAGGCTTGTTGCTAATGCCTGCCACTGAGAGCTAGCTAGCCCCGCGTTGCGCAATTCAGTTCTGCGTTTATCTATCTCACGATTTTGCAAAAGCGACATGGCAACACCTACACTAGCCTCGCCGGCAGAAAGCGTATCGTAATAACCTTCATAGCTAGGAAAGTCACCCGTTGCAATGCGATACTCACCAAATACAGACGCGTTAAAATCTTCGATTGGATTTGTGAAACGCTGAGTGAGGTTGGTCCCATCATAATAACCTGACACTCGGCTTTTGGTTTTCTGTTCAATAAAGGGGTCGAAGCTGCTCCTTGCAATCTCAAGTTCAGCGGCAGCTTGATAGTTTCCTTCGTTAATTGCCTGTACATAAGGGTGATAGTTCACCATGCTATCGACTAACGCTTCGATGGTTGGCGCTTGTCTACCCTGTTGAGTTTGCACTTGACTCGTATTTTGTGTCTGCGCGAATGGGCCAGGTACACTTCCACCTATATATGTAGCTAATGCAATTGCAGTAAAAAACAATCTGCGCATTACCATATTGATGCTCCTGAACCTTTTGCTCCTCCTGAAGATGAGTGTTGTGTAGGTAATGGCGGGAAGTTATTTAACTGTCTCCACATTTCATAACCTAATCGCACTTCCTCTAGCAACACCCATACTTTTACTCGGCTACCTAAACGGGCCGAACTTTCTGCTGGCCATGGAACGTCTGACTCGTCGGGTCTGATCCAAACATTAAAGTCGCCCGAGGCGTTTGCCACTGGCTCTACATATACCACTTCACCACCGAAGGTTCCTATTGCACTTCCCGGCCACCCGCTAAATTGGAAAACCGGCCAACCTTCGAACTGCAATCGCGCTTTTGCACCAGGCTTTACCAATGGTGCGTCTAATCCTCTTACCGTTACCCGCACACTACGCTTGGCATCGGCAGGAATAAACTGACCTAAGATATCGCCAGATTTCACAAAAGTAGACACACCACCCGACAGCAAACGCACAACGGTACCGTCTACTGGCGCAAACTTGGTTTGAGTAGATTGACGAGAAAGCGTCATACTTACCTCGTTTATTTCAGATACAGATGCTGCGGCTTTTGCTCTTAGCTCCTGTACTTTAATCTCGGCTTGCTCAACTTCTTTGCGAGACACCAAGCCCTGCTCCTGAAGTGATTTTTGGCGCGCCAGGTTATTTTCGGCATTTCTCACCGCAGTTTCATTAGCTTGGTTCTTCAAGTTGGCTGCCGAAAGCTGCGACTGAAGCTTTTCAAGACGCTGAGCATCAATATCAATAAGCGTAACAATAGGCTCACCCGCTTTTACTTGCTGACCTTCTTTTACGTGCCACTTTTTAACCTGCCCATCAACAAGCGCGTTAATTGGTTGAGTTCGGTCTTTAGGGTCGAGCGAGTCAACCATACCTGTACCATAGGCGGTCTGGATCCAAGGAGTAAAGTACAGTATCAATCCGGCAGCCAATACCAAGAAAACGATCACGCCTGTGATAACGCGATGTAACTTGGGCACTTTCAAAGAGGGTAATGATGTAATGTTGTCTAAAAAGCGACGTTCTGCGTTATTCACTTACTCACCCTCCTTATCATTTCTCTGTAAGTTATTACCTTGTTCGTTATTAACGTTAGCACTTTCATGCTCTCCACCAGCTGGCGTCTCGCTGGCGCTATACTTGTTTAACATAGCCGTGGCATTATCATGTAGATGAAGCACACCTTCGAAACAGTCTGTTATTGGCATATTGGTAAAGTACATCACAGTGAAATCGTACTTGCTTAAGCGTCTCAGTAGCCTTGCTCTTAAATCGACTGGTATGGCATCAAAGTGCTGGTTTAATACAAGAAGTTTGGGTTTACCAATAATAGCCGCAGCCAGTTTAAGCAGTAAAAATTCTAGCGGCTGTAAAGGCGCACCTAATACCGACACTTTGGTCTGCAGACCTTCCGGTAAGCTATCGATAACCTTCGTCATTTCAACTTCTTCAAGGGCTGCGCGAATATCTGCAATGCTTGCCTCAGGATGAGCCAGTTTCAAGTATCGCTCGATAGACACTTCAATAATTAAAGAGCGATCTAAGATAGTTACCGCCTGCCTTAACTCATGGGTGTCATAATCGTTTAGGCTAAATTCACCTAATAATATATCGCCTGACTTCACGCGGTCGTATTGCTTTACCAGCCCCAACAGTTGCTTTTGAACCCAGCTTTTATCAGTTGTAACGAAGTACTTAGTACCTGGCTCGAACACAACGTTTAAATGGCAGGTATCGTTGCCGTGTTTAAGCTCTACATTGTTAAACACCAACTTAGACGATGTGGGTATATGCTCTGAAGCATTAAGCTCTTCCTGAGGCATAGCTAAAGCACCACCTAGTTTTTCAGCCGCACCGTATAATTCATAATAAAGCTTTAAGTACTGAGTAAAGCGGGATAAGCCAAAGAACACCGCAGACATCACCAACTCGGCCGCGACCAGCTGACCAATAGACAGTTCTCCTTGCACAACAAGAACGCCACCAATACCAAGTAGCGACGCACTTGCCACCGCATACATTAATAGAAACATTACCACTTGCGCGAAAGTGTAATTAAAGTGGCTTTTGTGCTTTTTCACATAGTTACTAATATAGCCTTCGGTACTGCGCCCGGCATATTCCACGTGATCCGCCGATTTGAAAAACTCGTGCGCGATGGCGATGTCGTGCAGCCACTTAGCGGAATCATACTTAGCATGAGAAAGTTCGATGGCCGTGCGTTTAGCGCCCCGCCCCCAAATCTTCCATACGGCATACATAGTGAGCAGAAGTACTACGTTAAACGCAAAAAGCGCAGGATGATAAAACGAGACAAGCGTGAAGCCCACCAGCATCTGCAGCACCAGAGCAAAGCCGTCGATCATCAGCGAAGGGATGTTCTTTTGAAACGTCATAATATCGAAGTAACGCTGGGTAATACTTACGTTCTGGCGACCTTCGAAAAAGCTGTGGGGGGCAAGAATAGTTTTAAGCCCTAAATCTGCGGTAAGACGTGCATACACCTTGCGCTCGTAAAACTCCATTACGCGCATACGAAGTGCGCTGAACACACCTGATATAAACAAGGTAAGAAACAAAATAACGGCGAGGATGATAACTGCACGGGTTGAGCCAATATTGGCAATACTGTTTATTAACGTTTGGACGGCTATAGGTACTGCCAGTGTCATCAAACTAATTGCAACGCCATAAGCGATTGCAACCCAAAAAAAGCCAGCCTCCGGTTTCAATAACGAAAACAGTGTTTTTCGCGTTTTACGTAAGTTTATTGTTTTGGCCATAGTTATGTCTTCAATATACCGCTAGCTCAGAAAAGTTAGTTATGCGTTGTTATAAATAGCATATGCAACAACATTTATAGTGTATTGCAATGGTTAGCACGAATAAATCTGTTATATTCTTAATACTTCATCGAAAATAATTGCGTTTACGAATAATGGGGTCAGAGTACATTTCTCTACCCGTTTAACAGGCTGCTAAAGTATGCATCACCTAAACTACCATCACTTATATTATTTTTATCTGGTTGCCCGCGAAGGTAGCATTGCCAAAGCCGCTAAATTACTCCACGTTACTCCGCAAACGGTAAGCGGGCAACTCAGTACTTTTGAAAGTCAGCTTGGTTATTCACTGTTCGACAGAATAAACAAGCGGCTGTACCTAAACGCACGGGGTAAAGTAAGTTATCAGTATGCCAGCGAAATATTTCACAAGGGTAACCAACTGGCTGAAATACTTAACAATAGTGATGAAGTGAATACGAAGGAATTCGTAATAGGTATTACAAACGGTATTCCAAAAGTGCTTTTTTATGATTTTGTGCACGACACTATGCGCAAGCTCTCGCAGGTTAAGTACGTAGTTAAAGAAGATAGCTTTGATGGTTTACTGAAAGAACTGGCTATAAATGCCATCGACTTTATTGTTGCAGACAGAGGCATAGCGCCCGGTACGCAAATTAGCGCTAACAGCTATTTCTTAGGGGAAAGCTCTTTAAGCTTTTTTGCTAAGTCGCCTCTTAGTGAAGGGCTACAGTTTCCTGACTGTTTAAACCAAATGCCGTTGCTTATTCAAGGTAACACGTCGGGCATACGCCAAGCACTTACAAGCTGGCTTGAAACCGAACAGCTTTACCCCAAAATCGTGGCCGAATTCGATGATACAGCGCTGCTGAAGTTATTTGGCAGCGAGGACTTCGGCGTATTCTGTGCTCCTTCAGCTATCTCAAAACACGTAGAAGAACAATATGGCGTGCACTGTATAGGTAACGCTAATACCCTTAATGAAAGATACTACGCTATCACAGGTAAAAGCCGTGCTGACTATACGATTAGTGAAGCGATTGTTGAAGCTGCTCGCGGAATTTTATCGTGACGTTTTGAGTTGCGGTGAGTGGTGGGGTCAGAGTAACGATTCTGACCCCATAATTTAAAGCATGCTTCTTCCCCGCTGGGTGTGAGTAAGCTTGAGGCTGGATAGCAGGGGTTAAATTGGCGCGGATTTTATTTTGAATTTTGGGGGCTGGGAAGATTTCTGTACCGAAATTCACAAGCTTATTTAATATTAAAGTCAATATGAATACTAAAATGTGAGAACGTAGCGAGCCATTGTAACCTGGCTCGCTACCCTTACATTTTAAAGAACAAGTGATTGAGAAGAATAACTAATCGACACAGGTGTACTTTCGTTATTTCCCATTCCTCCTGATGCTGAAAATCTAGCCCACTGCTCAGGATAGAGTGTTTCTAAATCAAGCTTCTTGTAGAAATTTAATCGTGGCAATATGAAGTCAGCATATGGGTTTTGTTCATCCCAATAAAAGATGAAATTTTCGATAACCATCATGCGTCCGTCTTCGGTTTCACCCAGTACATGCCACTGACGTTTTCTTCTAAGCATCCAGTCACCACCGCCAGTCTCCCCTTCGATAATTACAACATTATCTACTACAGCCCATTGCCAATTGTATGTGTCATAGTCAGTCGCGAACGATGCTTCCTCATTAGCACTGTTAGGATAGATTCTTCCTGCTGTACCATTTTGTAAGAAGTAATAGCCAAAAACATCATTGTAGAGTGGTAACCCGTTTGGACCGTCATGATCAAAAATGTAGGACAACCACGCAACAGGAAGTTCACTGACTAGCTGTGTTGTATCTACGGTGCCACGAACCTTATGCATATCTACTGAGTACTTAACAGTATTACCTTCATCAGCAAATTCCAGTAGCGCCAGAAGATAATCATTGTGCTCTTTGAAAGGGCTAAGTTTGAATGTGGTGTCTCCATATTGAAATTGCAGTGCACCTTCTTCAATTGTCCACATTCCGGTCTCACCTGATACCAAAGTTTCGTAAGTACCGTTTGTATTGAAGGTAAAACTATCAGCAATCATGCCATGTCCAGTAATTGTACTGCTCTCTTCAAATGGATGGTCTATGGTCAAAACATCTTGAATATTTAGCACCCACGGACTATTTGTTACATCCTCGTTGGTCAGTTGAATGTAGCTGCCGTTGTGATAAGACATCTCACCAGGCTCAGTTATAGACGCTTCAAAAGTCTGTGTATAGCCTCCTGAAGCAGACGTCAGAGATAGGTTATAAGTATTCACCTCTGATGCAAAAGCGTTGCTGTCGTTCACTGAAACAAGACTAATTTCTGAGCTGGCTATTCGACGGGTGAGCTGCCACTGATTTACAAAACCTATACTCTCGAGTTCGAGTAACTCTGCTTGTGTTTCTTCGTCAAAATATGCCAGAAGTTCATCTGTAAGAAAGGGATAGGTTACAATTCCGGTAGCTTCAGGAAAAGACAGTTTGATTATGCCGTTTTCAATTTCCCAACTAAAGGCATCTACAATATTGTTTGCAGATCTATTTGATGATGATAAAACGCCACTGCCTTCAGGGTTGAACGTTAATACTTTCGCCCCTTTAACTGCCTGAAAATTTCCTCCGTCATAAATAACAAACTCGCTGCCAATAACGTCCGCATTGGTATAGGAAATTTTCAATGTCTCGTCTTCGAGCGTTTCGGCTCTAGCGGTATTAACTGCATCTACATAAGTCTCAGAGAAGGAGCCATCTTCTTCTATTAGGCCTAAACCGTCTAAATATTCTCTGATACTTCCAACTACATCATCTTCGCTTTCTGTAAAAAAGGTTAGGGTATTAACACCATCTGTTAGCGGAAAATCATCGTTATCGGCCAAGAGCTTTATAAAGCTCGCTAAACCAATCACCTCATCGAAATCTACTTGTGTTGTGAATGCATTGAAGCTTCCGGCGCCCCCATCTGTCAGGTACTGATTGTAGAGAACTGCTTTCGCAGTGCTGATATGGGTTATTTTACTATCAGGCAAAAGTCCATCGGTGATTTCTGATGTTTGATTCTCAGTTGCTAAAGACAATAGGCTAGAGAAAGCGCCGACACGAGACATCAAACTAACATGGCTTTGCTCCTCTACACCCACAGCACTCAGGACGAGGTTACCGGGATCTGCACTAACTTTTATCGGCAGTGTATACATACCCGACGCATCTGCAGTGACAGTTGCTAACACATCACCGTTGCTACTTGTTGCAGTGACTGTTCCATTTGATAACGGTGCGTCTGTCGCAATTCCGGCAATAGTAATTTGTTGTTCATTCGTAATTGTAACGGTCGAACTTACCGTTTCCTCTCCGTCCGTTACGTCATAGGAAAAAGTAACATCTCCAATGGCCTGTAGTGGAGGCGTATAGACTAGGGCATTACTTACAATCGAAACTTCACCACTGCTTGGCTCTCCAACTGCTGAGATCGATAACGTATCGCCATCGGGATCAGTGTCGTTTGCCAAAACATCGATGGTAATGCTTTCGCCGTTTAGGGTCGAAGCAACGTCGGCGGAAAGTACAGGCAGTTCATTTTTATCGTCTGAGCCGCCACACGCAGCAAGAAAGGTTGCACTTACTACAAGCGCAATGAGGCTTTTTTTCATCATCAATGTCCCTATCAAATTAATTTTTATTAGTTTATTTAGTATTCTTTAATAAAGATAAAGCAATGTTCTAATCATTTAAAGTTAGACTTTTGGATAAGGCTCTTTGACCGCGGCTTTACATAGACGTTTTTTCAAACTAAAAGGTACAATGTACTCTGCCCCCATAATTTAAAGCATGCTTCTTCCCCGCCGGGTGTGAGTAAGCTTGAGGCTTAATGGCAGGGGTTGAATTGGCAAATATTTTATTTTTATGCCGCAAGCGTTAAACACAAATAAGTTAAAGCCACCGTTGCAACTGCTGTTTTTTTAAACTACCATATTAGCTAAGTTTAGCTAAGTCCATGAAGGGTTTTGAATGCAAGCTAATATGCATGAAGCAAAAAGTAAGTTATCCCAACTTGTCGAACGAGCAGAGGCCGGTGAAGAAGTTGTTATCGCCAAGTCGGGAAAACCCGCAGTGAAGCTAGTGCCTTTTAAAACAGAAAAGAAACGCACTTTTGGGCAGTTCAAAGGTCAAGTTCATGCAACCGAAGACTTCGACTCGAAAGAGATTAACGAAGAGATAGCAAATATGTTCGGTTTGTAATGAAAAGAATCTTGCTGGATACCCACGCTTTAATTTGGTGGATGAATGGAGATGAGCAATTAGGTCTTAGTGCTCAGAAGCATATCTTAAATACTGAAAACGATATTTATATCAGCGCTGCGTCTGTTTGGGAAATGTCGATAAAGCAGCAGCTGGGAAAACTTACGATACCAGACGATATTGAGTCGCTTATCGAAGAGTTAGGTTTTAGCGCCTTACCTATCAATTTATTTCACGGACAGCAAGCGGGGAGATTGCCAATGCACCACCGCGATCCATTTGACAGAATGCTGATTGCCCAAGCTCAAGCCGAAGGACTGCAAATCTTAACGAAGGACGAACACTTTCCGGCTTACGGGATTAGATTGATTAACGCATTGAAATGACGCTTGGAATTGTTGTGCTGCACCGTTTTTATCTCTTTCATAACCCAGTATACTGAGTCAAGAATACATATACCAAAAATCAAGGAACGCTAATGAAGCCAGTCATTCTTGCAGGCGGAACTGGAAGCCGTCTATGGCCAAAATCTCGCGCCGCTTTACCTAAACAATTTTTGTCACTTACTTCTGACAAAACTATGATTCAAGAGACGGTGCTACGACTTAATGGTATAGAGTCTCTACCGCCTTCTATTATCTGTAACGAGGAGCATCGTTTTCTAGTTGCTGAGCAAATGCGCCAAATTAGTGTTGATAACAGCGATATACTGTTAGAGCCTGTAGGAAGAAATACAGCGCCAGCTATCGCACTGGCAGCATTTCAAGCTATGGAAGGGGGTGAAGATCCCGTTCTTCTGGTATTGGCAGCCGATCACTTAATTCAAGATAGCGATACATTTCAGTCGAAGATAAAGGAAGCCCAGGCTTTAGCTGAGCAAGGTAAGTTAGTCACATTCGGCATTGTTCCTACCCAACCCCATACGGGTTATGGATATATAAAGGCTGGCAACAAACTCAATATTGGCTTCGATGTAAGCGAATTTGTTGAAAAACCTAATATGCCTACCGCCACAGAATACGTTCGTTCAGGCGAGTATTTTTGGAACAGCGGTATGTTCATGTTTAAGGCTAGTGCCTTCTTAAAAGCGCTTGAAGCTCATGCCCCAGATATATTCACAACCTGTAAAAAAGCTATTGAGAAAACGGAAAAAGATCTCGACTTTGTACGTATAGATGAAGAAATCTTTGCATCATGCCCTAGTGACTCCATTGACTATGCGGTAATGGAGAAAACATCAGAAGCCGCCATGGTAACACTAGATGCAGGTTGGTCTGACGTAGGTAGTTGGTCATCCTTGTGGGAAACAGGCGACAAAGATGAAAACGGCAATGTAACTACTGGCGATACGCTATTAGAAGGCACCAAAAACAGCTACGTAAATGCAGAACATAGTTTAGTTGCAGTTATCGGTTTAGAAGATGTTGTGGTGGTTGAAACGAAAGATGCTGTTATGGTGGCAAATAAGAAAGATGCCGAACATATCAAAACAGTAGTCAACAAGCTGAAGGCTGAAAAGCGCCCTGAGTTTGAATTTCACCGCGAAGTATTTAGGCCATGGGGAAGTTACGATTCAATAGACAATGGTGGACGTTTTAAAGTTAAGCGTATTACCGTGAAGCCAGGTGAAAAGCTATCAGTTCAAATGCATCATCATAGAGCAGAGCATTGGGTGGTAGTATCAGGTACTGCTAATGTAACTATTGGTGAGGAAGTCCAGATGCTTACAGAGAATGAATCGGTTTATATACCGATTGGTGCTGTTCACGCATTAGAAAACCCGGGAAAGATTCCACTAGAACTAATCGAAGTACAGTCAGGCGCTTACCTTGGAGAAGACGATATTGTTCGTTTTTCTGATAGGTATGGGCGATCTGATAAATAATCACACTGTAAGACTGTTTATTTAGCCTAAAAAAAGAGCCAGGTTACAAACCTGGCTCCTTTAGTTCAGAAGGAATAATGTATTTTGACCCCAAAACTTAGTTTAAGGTGAAATCTACTCTGACCCCAAACTTGGGTTAGTCAGCGTTGAATAGGTCGCGGCTGTATACTTTATCTAGTACGTCTTCAATATCGCCTGTTACACGGTTTGCTACGATTACGTCAGAAATTTTCTTAAACTCTTCTAGGTCGTTTACTACTCGTGAGTTAAAGAAGTCCTCTTCTTTGAGTACTGGTTCGTAAACTACAACTTCAATACCTTTCGCTTTAATACGCTTCATGATGCCTTGAATCGCACTTGCGCGGAAGTTATCAGAACCAGACTTCATGATAAGGCGATAAATACCTACGATTTTCGGTTGGCGGCTAACTATTGAGTCAGCAATAAAATCTTTACGCGTGCGATTCGCATCAACAATCGCTTGAATCATGTTATTAGGTACATCGCTGTAATTAGCTAGAAGTTGCTTAGTATCTTTAGGAAGACAGTAACCGCCATAGCCAAAGCTTGGGTTGTTGTAGTGGCTGCCGATGCGAGGGTCTAAGCTTACACCTTCAATGATTTGTTTTGAGTCTAACCCATGGCTTTCAGCATAGCTGTCTAATTCATTGAAGTAAGCAACGCGCATTGCCAAATAGGTATTAGCAAAAAGCTTAATGGCTTCAGCTTCAGTGCTGTCGGTAAACAACACATCAATTTCTTCTTTAATTGCACCTTGCTGAAGTAACTTCGCAAAAATTTCAGCTCGCTCAGTTCGCTCACCAACGATGATACGACTAGGATAAAGATTGTCGTAAAGCGCTTTACCTTCACGCAAAAATTCGGGTGAAAAGATGATGTTCTCTGACCCGAAACGCCCCTTTGCATCTCGGGTGAAGCCAACAGGAACCGTAGATTTAACAATCATTACCGCATTAGGATTAATTTCCATTACTGTTTTAATAACCGCTTCTACACTACCTGTATTAAAGTAGTTCGTTTGCGGGTCGTAATCAGTTGGTGTTGCAATAACAACATAATCAGCATCTTTATACGCTACTTGTGCGTCTAACGTAGCTTCAAGATTAAGCTCTTTCGTTGCTAAATACTCAGAGATTTCTTTGTCTTCAATTGGAGACTTCTTATTATTAAGCATCTCGACTTTTTCTGGTACTAGGTCGACCGCTTTCACTTCATTGTGTTGTGCAAGTAGCACTGCATTTGAAAGCCCTACATAGCCTGTGCCTGCTACAGCTATTTTAAGCTTCTGCATAGTACTATCCATTTAAATTCTCTCCAGTTTTGTACAAATAATTTACGAAAGCTTCATTACTATCATTGCATAGTAATTTTAAACAATGATGAATGCTACGGTTAACTCGCCTAATTTTTTAAATAGTTTATCAAAGCTCTGTTTGATGCACTATGCATCAACTATGCCTTATACGTCACTTTTTCAACTCTACCGCGCTTCTTATCGAAAAGTTCTCGCGCTTTAAAGTAAGATTTGGATTATAAGCGGGATCGTTTGCTATGAAGCTACTCCACGTTGTTTGAAGGTAAGCTAATTCGCGATTAAAACGGGCCGCTTTTTCAGGTGAAATATCTAAGCCTCTGCTGACCGATTCATGATGGAAAAGCTCTGCTTCTGCGCAGTAGACATTGTTAACACGCAAGCCTTTAACCTTTAAACAAAAATCTACATCGTTAAAGGCAACAGAAAGGTCCTTTTCATTTAAACCGTTTACAGCATTAAAATGCGTGCGTTTAACTAGTAAACACGCTGCGGTTACGGCGCTATAGTTGTTTGTAGCGACGATCCTGTTTAAGTAACCAGTATGAAAGAGAGGAAAGTTCTTATGTGCATGGCCAGCGCCACCGCCGTAGCCTAAAACAACACCAGCGTGTTGTATCCGTGTATCAGAATAAAGCAGCTTTGCACCAACACAGCCAACGTCTTCGCGTTCTGCATGGCCAACCATATAAGTAAGCCAATCAGGCGATATAACCTCAATATCGTTGTTAACTAGCCCAAGGATGGAGCCTCTTGCATGTTCAACACCGAAGTTATTAATTGCCGAGTAATTAAATGGCGCAGAGTAACGAATAACTCTTACTTTTTCCAATGTGTCTAAATAGCTAAAATACTCAATACTTTCCTGCTCATCAGAGCCGTTATCAATCAACAATATTTCGTAATTTTGGTAGGTTGTTTTCTCTAGAATTGATTCAATGCATGCTTTAACCAAGGCTTTCCCGTTTTTCGTGGGAATGATCAAGCTTACTAAAGGATTACTATTGGGCCAGCATAGCCGGTTTACGCTAAATTGCTCGTCTGTCTCAACTTTCGCTTTTGTGTACTTTTCTATCACTTGTTTAACGCGCTCTAGCGTGTTTGATATATCTTTTTCAACTGCTGGTTGGTGCACCAAGGGCACCGGTAGATGATTAATAGACAAACTTTTGATAGTGAGGGAAAGCTCTGTAACTATCTCTGCAATTGTTGTTTGGTTAGTAATGTGTAGCGACTTTAGCAGCGCTGTTTTAATCATTACCCCCGTATTGATATAAGCGGTAGAGTATTGAAGCTCAGGATTCCAATCGGGTAAAAATCTTGGTGCTGATTTAGCACCATTATTATCAAGCTCATCAGTATCACAATAAACTAAGTCGCTTTCTTTCAAAGCTTCACATAAATGGCTAATGGCAGATTTCTCTAATGAATCACCACCGATTATCAATAACGTAGGGAGTTGATCATCCAGTTGTGAAATATGCTCTCCTAACGTGCCTTGATCTACATTACCCGTTATAAAACAAGTTTTAACACCGAGAGTCTTAAGTTTTTCTTCAGTTTGGCCTTGGCTGTCGGTGCCAAAAATTACTGCTTGCCATCCATCAATCTTGCCTACTGATTTTGAAAAAGCAGACTCATTTACTTCAAGCCAATAATTGTATAACGCCTGCGTTTGCTTAGGCGTTGGAGCATCGAAAAATAGTCCAGACTTTCTTACCGACCTTACATACAAGCCGGTTAAACGTTCGTTTTGTTTGAGCTTGTTTTTTAAGTTTTTAGGAATAAGTTGAAGGGCGGCACGCACTGACCGCATAGCAATTTTTTTCATGTAGACTATTTAGGGCCTTAAAAATAAAGAAAGCCGCTTTATTTAAAGCGGCTTTCTAGTTTAACACTTGTAAGTTTGTATGGGTATCAGCTTCCGGTACCTAAGCGCTCACCTTGATAACTTCCATCAAGAACCGCTTTCCACCAGCCTTCATTCGCTAAATACCACTCAACGGTTTTACGAATACCGCTTTCGAAGGTTTCTTGTGGCTTCCATCTTAACTCGCGCTCTATTTTACTAGCATCAATAGCGTAGCGCATATCGTGGCCTGGACGGTCTTGAACGTAGGTAATTTGCTCAGCGTATTTGCTATCTTTTGGCTTAACTTCATCCAAAATAGCGCAAATAGTTTGCACCACTTCAATGTTCTGTTTTTCGTTGTGACCACCAATATTATAGGTTTCACCAATTTCACCGTTTAGTGCAACCACAACTAATGCTCGTGCATGATCTTCAACATACAGCCAGTCACGAATTTGGTTACCTTTGCCATATACAGGTAGCGGCTTTCCAGCTAGGGCATTTAGAATAACCAACGGAATAAGCTTTTCCGGGAAGTGGTACGGGCCGTAATTATTTGAGCAGTTAGTTACAAGCGTTGGTAGCTTGTATGTGCGAAGCCACGAACGCACTAGCTGGTCTGAACTTGCTTTACTTGCTGAGTAAGGCGAGCTAGGTGCATACGGGGTTGTTTCCGTAAAGAGTGGTAGCTCTGTGCCTGGCTCAACCTCATCAGGATGAGGAAGGTCACCGTACACTTCGTCGGTAGAAATATGGTGGAATTTAAATCCAGCTTTTTTATCGCCCTCAAGTGCTGACCAATATGCTCTTGCTTGTTCAAGCAAGGTATATGTACCAACAACATTAGTTTGAATAAACTCGCCTGGTCCGTCAATTGAACGGTCTACATGAGATTCGGCCGCAAGGTGCATTATGATATCTGGCTGGTGTGTATTAAACACGCGCTTTACTTCTTCAGCATCACAAATATCAACTTGTTCAAAGCTATAGCGGTCGCTGCCTGAAACAGGTGTTAATGATTCTAAATTCCCCGCGTATGTCAGCTTATCTAAATTAACCACTGTGTGGTCAGTGTCGTTTATAAGATGGCGAACTACTGCTGAGCCAATAAAGCCCGCGCCACCTGTTACTAAAATTGTTTTACTCATTTTCTTTTTACCAAAAGTATAATCTTGTTCTTGTCGCTTACGCTTTCAATTCGTCTAGCATGCTGGCTAATTGCTTACGCCAGTGCGTGGGCTTACACGCCGCAAACGCCTCGCGTGCGGACTGCTTGTCTAACACACTGTAATGAGGGCGTTTTGCAGGTGTTGGATATTGGCTTGAAGGGATAGGTAACACTGGAACTGATTTATCTAGCAAGCCTTTCTCAACACCTAATTCTTGAATAGCTAGCGCAAAGTCGTACCAACTTGCTACGCCTTCATCAGTCCAGTGATACACGCCACTGGTTTTATTCAAAGCGGCAGTAACACAAACTTCAGCTAACCCTTTAGCCCATGTAGGCGTTCCAATTTGATCATCTATTACGCCCAACTGAGGTTTATCAGCCATCAAACGCAGCATGGTTTTCACAAAGTTATTACCATGCGAAGAGTAAACCCAAGCAGTACGAATTAGGCAACTGGCATCAGGCAGTATTTCAAGCAGCGCTTTTTCGCCTTCTGCTTTTGATTTGCCATAAGCACCTTGCGGTTCAATGGTGTCGTCAGTTAAATAAGGTGAACCCTTGTGGCCGTTAAATACATAATCAGTAGACACATGCACCATAAAAGCGCCGCTAGCTTTACAAAAGTTTGCTAAGTTTTTAACGGCAAGCGTATTAATAGCATTGCACGCCTCGGTATCTTCTTCTGCTTTATCAACAGCTGTATAGGCCGATGCGTTTATTACAACTTCAGCCGATAAAGGCGATAGCGTTTCTTCAATATTAGAAGCACTCGTAATATCAATATCATCACGCCCCAAAAACGAAACTTGATGCTCGCTATTTTCTAGTTCACGAGAAAGCTCAAAAGCTAACTGCCCCGACTTACCTATAATTACAATATTCATTAATCGCTAATACCTAGTAAAACACCAATGAAAAGCCTAAGACAATTAAAACGTAGGTGCGTCTGCAAATGCCAAACCCGCCTCATCTTTACCTGATAAAGAAGGTTTCTCACCATTTACTAATGGCCAGTCGATATTCAAAGTAGGGTCATCGTACTTGACCGATATTTCAGACTCTGGGTGGTAGTAGTCTGTGCACTTATACACGAACTCAGCAGATTCGCTAGTTACGTAAAAACCATGGGCAAAGCCCGCAGGCACCCAAAGCTGGCGCTTGTTCTCAGCTGATAACGTTACCCCAACCCACTTACCATATGTAGGTGAGTCTTTGCGCATATCTACAGCTACGTCGTACACTTCACCGCTAACTACCCGTACTAATTTGCCTTGAGTTTGTTCCATTTGATAATGAAGGCCTCGAAGAATACCTTGGCTAGACTTAGAGTGGTTATCCTGAACAAAATCTACATCTGCGCACTCTTTCTTGAACCAGTCGGTGCGAAAGGTTTCTAGAAAAAAACCTCGCTCATCGCCAAATACTTTAGGCTCAATGATTTTAACGTCAGGGATGTCTGTTTTAATTACTTGCATTTACTTTCCGTACAAACTGGTAATTTAAAATAAGAAGAAAGGTGGCAATACCACCTTTCACAACTTGATATAAAGCTAGATTTTAACTCTATCGCTAATGACTTTTAGCAAGTAATCACCATATCCACTTTTTTTAAGTGGCGCTGCTAGTTTTTCTAATTGTTCAGCATTGATATATCCCATACGGAATGCCACTTCTTCAGGGCAACATACTTTTAAGCCTTGTCGTTTTTCTATTGCAGCAACAAAGTTTGCCGCGTCTAATAACGAATCAAGCGTGCCAGTATCTAACCAAGCGGAGCCTCGGCCCATTAGCTCTACTTTAAGGCTGCCATCTTGAAGGTATAAGTTGTTTAGGTCAGTAATCTCTAGTTCACCACGCGGTGATGGTTTAACTTCTTTTGCAAAATCCACTACACGGTTGTCGTAGTAATAAAGACCGGTTACCGCATAATTCGATTTAGCTACTTCAGGTTTTTCTTCAATAGAAAGTGCATTCCAGTCATCATCAAAATCTACAACACCGTAACGCTCTGGGTCGTGAACATGATAGCCAAATACCGTAGCGCCATGTTCTTGATTAAATGCATTTTGCAAAGATATCTTTAGGTCGTGACCGTAATAGATATTATCGCCAAGTACCAATGAACAGCTGTCGTTGCCAATAAAGTCTTCGCCAATCAGAAATGCTTGAGCCAAACCATCGGGCGATGGTTGAACCGCATATTGAATATTCATACCCAAAGGCGAACCATCACCAATAAGATCAATGAAGCGCTGTTGCTCTTCAGGCGTGGTTATGATCAGGATATCTCTTATACCTGACATCATTAACGTTGTTAACGGGTAATAAATCATAGGTTTGTCGTAAACTGGCATTAACTGCTTACTTACAACCTTTGTCAATGGGTGTAAACGTGTGCCAGATCCACCGGCTAATATTATTCCTTTTCTCATTACACAATCTCTACGTTTTAAAAATACTTGTCAGTAAAGCATTTCACTAAAAAATTTGATATAGCCTTCACACTCTTTTGGAACTGGCTTGATGTAGGCATTCTTTATTTTAAATCTACATTTTTTTTCTTCAATGTAATTAGCAACTGAATCGTTAAACTTAGGAGCTTTTATAACAAATCTTGCATTAGTCTGCATGCAAATATAGTCTGGTTTTAAGTTGTCTATGACCTCATGATCTACATTTCCAGCGCTGTGTACAAAAACCACTGTTTTAAACAACCTACATAAATAGTGAAACATTGTATACGATGACGATGACCCGAATATTAAAAGTGTTTTCTTCAATTTAGCCTCATCATTGTACATAACTATGATGCGTCCAAAATTTTCGATGTTATTGTCGAAGATGACTTTCTGTCTGTAGTTGAAATTAACAATGCTATCCTCGGAATGACTTTGAGTCGGGAAAAGCTTGGAACCTAAATCTCCAGTTACCTCCCTTGACCGATACCTGTCCGATTTAAAAACCTCTTGTGTATCAATACTCGCTCCCACTAATTTTTTAGTGAGTAGTATTGATGCTTCTTTTGCGCCATGTAGAGTCCAATGAGTATCACATACTCTAAAAGAACGCTCGTCTAGACTTTTAAGCTCTTCGACAGGGAGCAAGAAGTTTAGCGTCTCAGGAACAAGATTGGTCAGGGTCTTTATTGGCGCTTTTTTCGAGAATTTATAAGGGTAAAAATCCTCATAAACCATTTCTTTCGAAGGCGCAATTAGCATACAAACCGGCAATTTTCTTGAGCGTGAAAATTTATCTAATGACAACAAGTAATTTTTCCACTCATGTTGTGCGGTCCGTGATAACTTCAATTTCCCGGTGTGTTGTTCAATGCTCTTATTCGTATCGTTGTCTAGAAAGAGCCATTTATCTTTACCTTCTAAAACTTTGAACTTCCCATCCACAGAGCCTGCGAGCAATTCTGTGAATTTGCCATTCTCAACAATACCTAACGAAAAGTTAGACTGTTTTAGTTTTATCCGCTCAGAAAACCCGCATTTAAGCAGCCTGTGATTGTCAGCTTCGTGACCTAGCACTCTAGAAATAACGTCAGGGCGGTTGCGAGAAAAAGGTAATTCAACTGTCTCATTACCATTTAGCAACACCAAAGATAATGAAGAGAGACTTTTACTTAATAACCACCCCTGAAAAAGAAGGCCATGCTCTTTAAGCTCTTTGTCATCAATAATTTGATTTTTCGTTGGGTAATCAAGATGCCACTGCGGGCTAGTTTCACCAGACAAGTTCGCTCTATCCGTGCTAATTGAGTAAATAGCCACTAAAACTTCCTTTTGTTCTTTATCATAAATACTCACCCACTATTGAGTACTCATGTTGCAAGTACGGCTCCAACTGCTTGAGGCTAACAGGGAGCTTTTGTGAACGCGGAGTTCTCATATTTACCTCAAATTTTTTTAAGTTAGTTCCTATCATTTCAGATAGTTTTGTTAGGTCATCTGAATAGTTGTGCTTTGAACCTACAAATTCAAAGTTTTTAATAGAAACTGATTTAAAAAAATTGGCGTAGGCGTGTGTAAAGGCTCTGACTTTGTCTTCGAGTATCAGGGCCTTAACTATATCTTCCTGTGAATAAAAACTAATTTTCGGCAAGCTAGCCTTGAGCAATAAATAGTGAGGGTGCCTTTCTTTTAGAGCAAGAAGGTGCCCTACAAGCGACCATAATCTCTCGATAGGGTCCCTGACCCACACTGCCCTTCTAGCAAGAGGGAATATATATTTATGCTTCTCGTCTGGCTTAAAATGACCATGAAGAACCTCTGCTTTTGAAGGAATCCACAGGTCTCGACCGTCAGACATAGCCGATGCACCTGTATTTTCATAAATGCCATACACTATACGTCGACCCAGGCCTGCCTCAAAAGCTAAACGCAGTGAACTACCCGCAGTTTTCGGTATATGATGGGAAAGTAAGGTCACATTCATATGTGGAGAGGTCTGTGAACTCACTTGAGGAGAAAGTAACTTTTCTACTTTCCAAAAAGGATGGATCCTATACGACATAAATCATTAAATATCTGAAAATTATGATGTTTCAATTTTTTAAGGTTTGGCTAAAATTAAACTCATTAACTTTTCCCAACACCTACTTATCGCTCAACAAACATGTTTACCATAGCTCTTTAGGATGTTTATATAAACGTCTTTCATAGCTGACTCATAAGCTGTAACTGAATACTCTCTCTCCGCTTTTGCTCGAGCATTTTTGCTCATTTTATAATATGCCTTTTTGTCGCTAACTAGCTTTATTGCCATATCTAGAAGGCGATTATAATCGCGGTAAGGCACTAAATAACCTGTTTCACAATCACGTACTAGTTCCGTCAATGCTCCATGTTCGTAACACAAAGAAGGCTTACCATACACCATTCCCTCTAAAACTGTCCTTCCAAAAGACTCTGCGAAGTGCGAAACATTCAGAACTACATCTAAATTATTATATATGTCGTCAGGGTTACTTATATAACCAATGTACTTAACCAGGCTATGTCGTCCTTGCCCTTGCTCTTTTTCGAGCTTTTCAATAATGTCTGTTTTAGGACCAATTAAGACAATTTGTGCATTATTTATACCTTGTGCTTCCAATAATGCTGCGAGGTGGATTGCATCCACGACACCTTTTTTAGCAATGTTGCTACTCACTAACCCAAATCTAACAACTTCACCCAACTCGCAGCTAACATCCCACATCCCAACTTCAGGGATATTAAACACATTAGGAATGACTTTAATTTTAGGATTAAATCCATGGGAATCTGCTACACAGTCTAAGATATCTCTCTTCATTTTCTGAGAGTTGGCAATTACAACACACGAGTTATCAACGACTCTTTTATAACCTTCTGATGCGGTTGTGCATAGCGTCTCTCTTAAGGCTGCATCAGCGCTGAGTAGCTCGCGAACATGAGTTACAACAGGAATACTTTGCTGCCGAGCAGCTTCATAGACGTTGTGCTGCACCATAGTATTAACATGAATTAAAGCTATGTCTTCTGCCTTAAATAGTTCTTTATATTGAACTAAAACTTCTGAGGAAAACGAAACTCCCCGTTGCCACCATATGTCGTTTATGAAGTAAATTCGACTGCAGTAGGGCTTAAGGGAATTTAAATAAAGCTCATTCTCTGCTGACGGTAAAGTGACAACCACATTATAACCATTGCTTGATGCGGCCTTTACCATATCCACAAAACTTAGTTCTGCCCCAAAAAGCGTGGTATCTGCGGCGTGAGCACACAGCAGGACAGATGTTTTACCGTTTATTTCATTTCCATTAATGTATAGTGGAATTGCACCAGCCTCAGTGTCTATCTTTTTTAACTTTAAGGCCGACTCGGTAGTAAGCCTCTTGTGGTGTCTGAAGAACGATAGCGGTAACGATGGACCTACTTCAAAACCTTGGTGATTCCCTGTTTGTATAAAGTGAGTAATAGGGTCAATATTAAGTTCTTGGATAGGCTTATACTTTCGAACGTACCAGCTTTCAGACCAATGTGGTGAATAGCGAAGTATATCCTCTAGGTGAAAGGGGATAGCATTAGATTGAAAGTCACTAAGAAGGGAGTCAGAAATAGGAAACTTTCTTACTTTTTCATATTGAGCTAAGTAAAGCTTCTTAATATTTGTTCTATGCCATAGCCTCGCACTACTTATGTAGTCTTTTCGTACGCCAGAAAACTGGGTTACTAAATGAGAAAATTTTGTCTGTGTCAGAGATGAGTCATCACTCAACCCAAAGGAAAGTGGCACACTTGGTAATACTTCAATAATGGATGACTCGCCGTAATAAGCAATGATCCGCTCGTAATATTCGGTATCGGCTCCAAACCTTACCTGATCCCAGTAGCCAAGCTCATTGAGAACTTCTCTAGTTATCATAAGTGACGATACATTTCGGTAGATCAACGCATCTTCCATACGCCAACGTTCAAAATATAGTGAATCGCTACATCTAACCCAGTACGAGATACTGGCTTTGGCTTTTCTAGCCTCTATACTTTTAACTTGTAGCTCTATTTTGCTTGCGTGGGAAAAATCATCTGCATCATGTACTGTGAGATACTGACCCGATGCCCTGCTCATTCCCTCATTGCGCGAAGCATAAGCACCAGTATTTTCCGTCTTTTGTATGAGCCAAAATGTTTTATCGCCAAAGAAGCTATTATTTTGTTCGATCCAGCTTTCTATAACTTGAACAGTTTGATCAGTACTTGAATCGTCAATGATAATTACTTCTAATGTGCTCCATGTTTGTGCCAGCAAGCTCTCAAGAGCTCGTGTAATATACTTGGCAGCATTAAAACAAGGTACAACAACACTAACTACTTTGTTTTGTTTGCTTGTCGCATGTCCTTGAGAGCAAATGTTGTTCAATGAGAGCGGCAAAGTTTGTTTTTTCAGTTCTATTAACGGTAAGTTATTTTTTTGGTAAGAAAAATTAATATTTTCCAACCTAACAACATCAGACAATGCACTCTGCTTGTAGAGTAGATTAGATTTTAATAGCGATACATCACTACTATTAGGAAACTTCTCTTTTGCTACTTCGAGCCAGTGCTTCGCCTCCTCAAAATGCTTTAGCTCGATACAAAGGTGTACCAGCAGCAATGTGGGCCCTTGGTGAGAAGGGAATGCAACTTCTAACTCATGAAACTGCTTAAGGTAATTTACAGCTTTTTGAAATTCTCCTTTCCACGTAAACCAACGCGATAAAGCCCAAAAGGCATAACTCCTTTGAAGAGGACTTGAGTCGCCAGTATTTAGTAACGCCTCAAGTTTTGGAACCATAATATCATCTAAGCCGGCCCATAAGTGCCTTTCATAAGGCAATGCTAGATTTTGAACAGGAACCCTCCCTTCTCGAACTCCATGTTCAAGATAATGGATTAACGGGTTAACACCAGACTGCTCAATATCTTCATAATTTGATAGATACCATGCCCCGTCAAAGTATTGCGACACTCTCAGGCACCATGTCTCAGGGTGGTGCAAATAGTATTTAATCGCTGCATTTTCAGAAGTAATCGATACTTCGGAAGCCACTTGCTCCGCGAAAAACTGCCAGTTAAAAAAGCTCGAGCGAAGAATAAGCTGAATAGCTTTTTTCTCCCTGTATCTAAAAGTTTTTGCTAAGACAACTTTTAGTTTAAATAGAACAGTAGACGTCACGAAGAAGCTCAGCTGAAAAATAATATTTAATAGCAGTACTTTTATTCAAAGAAGCTGCTAACTGAAGATACTACACTTGAAACATCACTTTCAGACATTCCGTAATACAATGGAAGCCTTAACAACCTTTCACTTTCGATAGTGGTGTACTTATCTTCACCTGAAAAACGGCTTGTGCTTTTTGCGGCAATTGCAGAGTGCAATGGCACATAATGAAAAACTGCAAACACTCCATCCTTCTTGAGATGTTCTATCATCGCGCTACGCTCGTCACTATCTTTGAGCTTTATGTAAAACATGTGCGCATTGTGTTGCACATCACTCGGTACATTCATACCTTCAATAAGTCCACGACTTATCAAATCAGAAAGCCCTTCAGCATAACTAGCCCATGTAGAAAGACGGTTGTCATTAATCTCTTCTGCTTTCTCTAGTTGCCCCCAGAGATAAGCTGCCTGCAATTCACAAGGTAAATAGCTACTACCAATATCTACCCAGCTATACTTATCTACCATGCCTCGAAAAAACTTACTGCGGTTAGTTCCTTTTTCTCGAATAATCTCTGCTCGCTCAAAGTACCGGCTATCGTTCACAATTAGTAAGCCGCCTTCACCACCACTTGTATAGTTTTTGGTTTCATGAAAACTAAATGCAGCCAAATGCCCTATGGTGCCAAGCGGCTTTCCTTTGTAGCTACTCATCACACCTTGAGCGGCATCTTCAATCACTACAAGGCCATGCTTCTCAGCTATAGACATAACATTATCCATATCACAAGAAGTGCCGGCATAGTGCACTGGTACAATAGCTTTAGTCTTATCTGTGATAGCGTCCTCAATAAGTGTGTCATCTATATTCATTGTAAGTGGGTCTACATCAACAAATACAATGGTAGCCCCACGCAATGCAAATGCGTTTGCCGTGCTAACAAAGGTATAGCTAGGCATGATGACTTCATCGCCTTGCTGCACATCAATGAGTATTGCAGCCATTTCTAGCGCATGAGTGCAGGAAGGTGTTAAGAGTGTTCTACAACTATTACTAAGGCGGTTTTCGAACCATGTTTGACAACGTTTAGAAAATTCACCGTCACCCGCCATTTTGTTGCTAGACATGGCTTCTAGTACGTATTGCTGCTCATTTCCCGTTAAAGGAGGTTTATTGAAGTAAATCATTTACAAGTAGAAATCCTAAAATTACTCAGCGCTAGAAGAAATAATATTGTTTAAGCTATCAAGATCTGGGGATTCTGAAAGTGCACCGTAATGCTTTTTAATTTTTTCATCGCTCCATTCCCACCATTTTAATAGAGTTAATGCCTTGATAATAGCGCTATCGAAGCGGTACTTGATAATCTTTGCAGGATTGCCAGCCACAACTGCGTAGGGGGGGACATCCCTAGTAACAACTGAGTTCGCTCCAACGACCGCCCCGTCACCAATTGTTACCCCTCTCAAAACAACGGCTCCTGCAGCTATCCAGACGTCGTTACCAATTTTCAATTCAGAGTCTAACCTGTTATACGCAGGCGGAACTCCTAAAGGCCGTAGCTTATCTCTGTCATTATATAAAAAAGAGTGCTGAGTAACTCTTTTGAAGTCATGATTCGCCCCCCCTATAGTTACATTCCAGGATATACTACAGAAAGCACCTATGTCTGCGGCTATGACTACTGAGTTCATACCCGTATAAGTGTATTTACCTAGATTCGATTTATAACAGTAGTTATTCCGGTCTAGCCTAGCCTTATAAGATAAGCTACTAAATTCTACTCGGGTGTTGTCTCCGACTGTCGAGTATTCTTCTAATGAACTGCCTAGAACTCTACAGTCTCTGTATATACTAGCAGTCTCAGAAATCTTATTGTCGTTTAGCATTTCATGTGACATGCTTGTCTAGTTCACTTCAAAAATAATTTCACTGGCTAGTTGTCTAGCTTTCTTTTCCGCCACCTCTGCGCTTACCCCTTTGACAACGACATCGCCAAGCCTATCAGGCCCGACTTTGAATGTCCTTACATAATCGCCAGGTTTAACGTCAATGTTAAGCTGAACTAAATCACTATCGTCCTTTACGTGTTCAGGAACTGTTATAGATTTTATTGTGCCTGTGCGCTCACTCGTCAGTAAAAGTGATGCATTAGGCTGCATTTTAGCCGGCTCAGTTAGAACCGCACTCCCCATGCTAATATTCAACAACAATTCATAAACGTCATAGTCGCAAAAAGTAGATATATTTTCGGGAAGGCATGTTGCTCCCATCCTTGCACCTAGCTCAATAATAAATGGCATTTCGTCAACTATCATCAAGTCCACATTAACAATGGTATCCGTTATGCCCACTGCTTTAATTGCTAATTCCGTTACCTTTTTGACTCGCTCAATTAAGCTATCGCTTAAACTACAAGGGATAGAATGTCCTACAGGTGTATTAGTTGGAGGAGCTGAGACAGTATCATTGTGTACGTATATAGCCTGTACTTTATCACCAATCACAACTGCTTGAGCGCCTATTTCATGGCCGTCTAAAAACTGCTCCACAATAACTTTATTGTTTCGAGTATGAGCAGCCGCAGTGGAAAATGCAGCCGCAAGATTACAGCTTTCGTTTACTTTAATTACCCCGCGACTTCCTGAAGAGTCTGACGCTTTGACCATTACAGGATAACCTATTTCTTCAGCAGCTTTTTGAGCATTCAACGTCTCCTTGCTAAGAAACTCAAAGTACCTTGCCGTGGGAATGTTGTTGTCGACAAGACACTTTTTCATTAGGGTCTTATCCATACTTATTAACGACGGTCCATATGGAGTCCCCCGAAGACCTAGCTCTTCAACAATTTTACCAATTGTTGGTACTGCCACATCTGTACCCGTGGTCAATACGGCATCTATATCGATTCGACGTGCATGAGCTAGTACATTTTCAATGTCAGTTGTATCGGCCTCTATAAACTCATCTGCATATGGGATACCTGGATAAGGCCCTTGGGGGCTCACCACTATGGTGTGAAGTTCTAAATCTCTTGCCTTTTTTATTAGCGGTAGTTGATAAACACCAGCGCCTAAAATCATTATTTTTTTCATATTACCCGCCAACACTTTTGATTAGCATCAAGGTTGATTAGAAGTATTCTTTATTTTTAGTCGAGTATGAGCATCTTCTATCATCCCTTTGAATGCTGTCTGCCACTCAGTAGCTACATTTTCAATAGAATTACTCTTTACTGCAGTATTACAAGCCTCTTTTAACTCAGTTAAAAACTGAGCGTCTTGAACCTTTTCAAATACCTCCTTACATTCTGAGATACTATTGAATTTCCCTTCCTTTGGGACGATACCACCCACATCGCAAACAAATGGGCACACTACAGCAACGTTCTCAAACATTGCTGCTTGAGCGCCTTGCCCTCCGCCAGTCATTCCTGGTATTACAAAGAACACATCAAGCTTACGTAAAAATGAGCGAATTTCTGTAACGTATTCGATGTACACAATTCGCTGCTTTTCGACTAGATAATTAAACTCTTCAGATAAAGCAGCTATTTTTTGAATGTCTGTTTTTCCTACGAGCACCCAAGTAAGGTTATCGTTATCTAGAAAGATGCTAGCTATAGTGTTGATCTCGCTTTCGCTTAGGTTCGAAAGGCATTTCTCAATTCTATTTCCACCGAGCACAGTAGCGACAACGATACTGTCGTTGTGAACTTCAGGAAACCAACCGTTGTATTCATTGCTATTCTGAAAAAGCATGAAGGGTTTAGGCACTTGGTATGTTAATCCTTTAAAACGCTTCATGAACTTATCTGCAGCTTCGTCACTTGTAGCTATAACACCATCAAAACCTGGTGCTGGCGTACCATTGATAGAAGTAGGAACAACACACGTTGCGAAGTACGGAAACATTAACCTTCTAAAAAATGTACTTTCGTATGGACCGCCAATATAAACGATTAAATCAGGCCTTATGGAAGAAACATGATTTATGGCGTCGACAATTTTCACATTTTTGGTAGAAGCGTCGTTTTTCATGTCAATATTGGAGTACAG
>JAXHTT010000035.1:0-27882 GCA_034190055.1 Pseudomonadota bacterium
TAATCGTTAGGTCTCTGGTTTTGATCTTTGGCACCATCAAGCGAAATGTCATAGTAAGACAGCGCAAGATCATAAGCGCTGACGGATTGATAGTAGTCCGCCACAATAGCGTAGTACAAGGGTTTAAGCTCAGTGAGCTTATGCTTGGTAAGTATATCGTTTACCGTGTTGATAAGCTCAGCGTTTGGTGAGAAAACCTGACCTTCGCTATAGGTCAATACTTGGTATATGAGCGCGTAGGCTTTTACCTTTGGTGGAATATCAGGCGTTGCAACAACGCGGTTAAAGTGCTCGTAGGCTTTGTCGTAGTCTGCTGAAATACCATACATTCTTGCTACGCCAGTAGCTATTGTAAGACCTTCACTCGAGTTGTCTTGTAACGCAACCAGCGAATCTAAGATTTTTTCGGAAGGGCGTTGATGTATTGAAAGTTGGTACTGGACGTAAAGCGCGCCCACTTTTCTTTTTTCTTCTTGCGTTAATGTGTCAGATAACAACCAAGCTTCAAGCTTTTCTATTGCTGCTCCTATAGGCATAGGCACTAAGGTTTCAACGTCCGCTTTAATTTCGCTGACCTTGTCTGAGATAGATGCATGAGCACTAATCGTTCCCATACTCCAAGTTAGGGCAAGCACTAAAGCCAAACTAATAAAATGCTGCAAACTAAGTGACCTGAATAAATCCTGTTTGTCTAATGTTAAACGATTAAGCACGTTTAGAATTTAATCAATAAGTCTAAAGTTGGTGATAGTATGAGCTCATCATTTTTAAAAAGAGGAGAGTGACATGCAAGAAAGCACCAAACTCAACTATGTCGAATTGGCATCTCTAGATGTTAGCCGCTCAAAAGCGTTTTTCGAAAGTGCGTTTGGCTGGTGTTTTACCGATTATGGCACTGAATACAGTGCGTTTAGCAATGCTGGCATGGATGGAGGGATTTTTTCTGCACAACGTGTGATGAAGGCAGAAAGTGGGGCGCCTTTATTGGTGCTGTATTCCAATAACATTTCTGAATCACAAGAATGTGTAGAAAAAGCAGGTGGAGTAATTACCAAACCGCTGTTTGACTTCCCGGGGGGCTGTCGCTTTCATTTTGTCGAGCCAGGTGGTAATGAGCTGGCTGTTTGGTCTGAGTCGGCAAAATAGCGCTATCGTGTCTACGATGTTTAGTGATTCTGGCTTTTATAGTCCGATAAAAAAACGCCTTGCGTGTAACGACACGGCAAGGCGTTTTAAATTCCGATTAATTAGCTATAAGCTGTCGTTAGTTTTGTTCAAGCACAATGCGCAACATTCTGCGAAGTGGCTCTGCAGCACCCCACAAAAGCTGATCGCCAACGGTGAACGCTGAGATATATTCAGGGCCCATGTTGAGCTTACGAATTCGACCTACTGGGATAGACAGGGTGCCAGTAACTTTAGCTGGCGTGAGTTCCTGCATAGTCACTTCACGGTCATCAGGCACGACTTTTACCCAATCATTGTGTTTCGCTAGGATCTCTTCAATCTCGTTAACTGGTAAGTCTTTTTTAAGCTTAAGCGTAATCGCTTGGCTGTGACATCGCATGGCACCAACGCGTACACAAATACCGTCAATAGGCACTTCACTGCCATTAATACCCAAAATCTTGTTTGCTTCGGCTTGGGCTTTCCACTCTTCACGGCTTTGTCCCGATGGAAGCTGTGAGTCGATATACGGAATTAAGCTTCCTGCAAGAGGAACCCCGAACTGCTCACTTGGGTATTCTGAACTACGAATAAATTCAGATACTTGCTGATCGATATCCAGTATAGCGGTAGCCGGATCTTCCACTTTATCTTTTACATTATTGTGAATAGCGCCCATTTGGCTAATAAGTTCACGCATATGCTTAGCGCCTGAACCTGAAGCGGCTTGGTAGGTCATCGGTGATGCCCATTCAACAAGGTCTTGTTCAAATAAACCGCCTAGAGCCAACAGCATAAGTGACACTGTGCAATTTCCGCCAACGTATGTGCGAATACCTTTTTCAATGCCACTATCAATTTCTTTTCTGTTCACTGGGTCTAGTACAATAACCGCATCGTCTTTCATACGAAGGGCCGACGCTGCGTCAATCCAATAGCCATTCCAGCCAGACGCGCGAAGATCATCATACACGGCTTTCGTGTAGTCACCGCCCTGACAAGTAATAATAATATCTTGTTTTGATAGCGCCTCGATGTCGTGCGCATCTTCTAAAACACCTGCATCTTTGCCAGCAAAGTTTGGCGCTGCAATACCCTTTTGAGAGGTGGTAAAAAAGGTGGGCTCAATGTGCGCGAAATCTTGCTCTTCTTGCATGCGCTGCATTAATACTGAGCCAACCATACCGCGCCAGCCCACTAAACCTACTTTTTGTTGTGACATTAAATTGAGAACCCTTGTTACTAAAATGAAAAGTACCTCATCATGTGCGCGTTGATACACGTGTGGTACACCACTAATTAAAAGTGGGTAAGGGCACCAGCGTATCTTGCATATGATGGCGAACGCCGCGCTAGAGTACGGGCGTAATACCTGTCGTTTTTTATTTTTGTCTCCGCAGTCTAAGTGTTATTGAAGTCGCTGGCTAGATGGTTTTTATAAATTATCTATTGCTGATATAAGCATTTTAAACTGTATTAAAACGAAAGTTGTTGATTATATAGATTACATTGAAACAGCTTTAAGCAATGACACCATTATCAGTCTTCTACTTCACTGTTAATGTCCCCCAAAGCAGGTTGATTGGTATATGTCGCTTGCACTGAGTTTTGGGCTTTATTTACAGCAGAGTATGAGATGAAGACGATATTGATAACTGGGGCGACTGACGGCATCGGTCTAGAAACAGCAAAAATGTTAGCCAAAGAAGGACATAACCTTTTTTTACACGGCAGAAGCCAAAGTAAATTAGATAATATTAAAGGCGCATTAGAAGCGCAATTTCCCAAAAGCAGCATTACTGTTCTTCAGGCTGATCTATTATTGTTCGACGACGTTAAAAAACTTGCCGTTGAGTTAAAAGCAAAAACCAACCGTTTAGACATACTTATCAATAACGCAGGTGTTTTTTCCATAGAAAACCCTATTACTGCTGCAGGGCTAGATGCTCGGTTCATGGTTAACACTATTGCGCCCTATATGCTTACGCTGTCCCTTGTAGATGTTATGGATGAGTACAGTCGTGTAATTAACGTCTCTTCTGCTGCACAAGCGCCGGTGAACTTTTCTGCCCTAAGAGGTGAAACTCAACTTTCGGATGGCGCAGCTTATGCGCAGAGTAAGTTGGGTATTACTATGTGGACAGCTTATCTTGGGGAAAAGTATCAGTTAAATGGACCTAAGATGGTCTCTGTGAACCCTAAGTCTTTATTAGGTAGTAAAATGGTTAAAGATGCCTATGGTATTGCAGGTGGCGATTTAAAAGAGGGAGCTAAAATATTTATTGAGGCAGCACTATCTGAACGTTTTGCTAACGTCGCTGGCGATTACTTTGACAATGACCATAATACTTTTGCATCTCCACACCCTTTTGCTAGTTATTCAACAAATAGACAAGCATTGATATCAGAACTTGAAGCAATTATTTCCGCTAACTAGCTATGCTTTTTGGCAGCGCTAAACGCGCGCTACCGAAAAATTACACGCGGTAGGGGGCAGTTCCTGCCCCATATTCTCACATCCACCTCAATGAATCTTCACATGTTTTTAAAAGCGCCCTCGAATTTGGTGGCCCCGAAATTGCTTGTTGCTTATAGTACTTTTAGATATTTCCTTACAATGTATAAGGAAATATAAAATGCCAAGATACGCTTTATGGAAAACGTAGTTCTTGGTATGAACAATTGGAGTGAGAAAAGCATGCAGTACGATAGTCATAACAAATTTGCTACCACTACGGTAATTCTACATTGGCTGGTGGGGTTAACCATTATAGGGTTACTTGCCACAGGTATTTATATGACAGAGAACAATGTCTACGAGCTATTTAGTTGGCATAAGGCATTTGGTTTTCTTGTGCTAATCGTCGCTATTGCCCGCGTTATCTGGCGAATGAAAAATGGTTGGCCGAGCCCTGCATCGAACTACAAGCCAATTGAGCACAAACTTGCATCTGTCGTTCATTGGGTTTTGATTATAGCTACCTTATTAATGCCTATTTCAGGGTTGATGACATCAGTATTGGGTGGTCACGGCCTATCCGTTTTCGGCTTAGAAGTATTTGCGCAAAACTTTAGCGTAGATGATCCAGAAAAAACCTTACCGATTAATTATGAGTTATCGAAGTTAGGAGGCACTATTCACTTCTATCTTGGCTACACCGTTATTGTTGCTTTATTGCTACACATTGCTGGCGCACTTAAGCACCACATTATTGATAAAGACGGTACGTTAAAGCGTATGCTGGGCAAAACAATTAGTGAATAAAGTGTGAAGCACTTAAATACGTGTCTCGGGTGCTGCGAAAATAAGGTAGTCGTTAGGTGAGGCTATCTTATTTTGTTTCGCTTTATACATGGCAATATCGGCCAACTTAATCAGCTCATGTAAATTGCGACTCGTTTGAGGGTAAAAAGCCACGCCGACACTCATTGAAACTACAGTCGGCTTGCTGTCGTTATCAAAATAAAAAGGCTGTTTAACGCCAGCGTTCACTTTTTCTATAACCCTTTTGACAGACGCTTCATCATCAGCTTGCAGTAACAACATAAATTCATCGCCGCCCCAACGTATAGCGACATCGTTTTTGCGTATTTTTTCTTTTAATTGCTCAGCAACAAAAATGAGAACTTCGTCCCCTGCATCATGGCCATAAATATCGTTTACCGCTTTGAATCCATTAAGGTCGATAAGTGCCAAAGCAAACTGATGCTCTTTTCTCATGAGTTTAGCAATGAGCTTTTCGCCACCATTTCGGTTGTAGATCCCCGTTAACGCGTCAAAATCCGCTTGTAGTGCAAGTTGTTGTAGCTCATGTTTACGACTAGAAATATCATTTAACGTAAGCTGGTAATAACGTTCACCTTCTTCTGTTAGCAAGGGGCTAGCAATAAGTTGAACCCAAATAGCACTGTCGTTTGCACTACTTTTTAGCTTGTACTCTCCTGTAGCAAACTCGTTTCGCGCAAAGGCTTCTTTAAGCGCGGATTTCATTGCCACGGGCGTTTCGAATAGTTCGTCTAACAACTCGCCGTAGCCTTGCTTTATGCCAAGTCCCGTCTTCTCTGCTAAATCGTTGAAGGCATCATTTCGAAGCTCTATTGTGCCATTTTCAGCCATTAACACAGTTGCAGTTTTGGCATTCTCGAACAGCATTCTAAATCGCTTTTCAAGAAACTCTATTTCTTCTCTTAACTGTCGCTCTTGTGTGAACTGCTCTTCAACCTTGGTCAACAATTGATTGGTGTCGTAAACAAGTTTGCCTATTTCACTGCGAGAGTGATACTTTGGTGTTCGGATCCGCTGCGAGGTTCCAGGCTTGATTTCGTGTAAAGAGCGCCCTACGCGCAGCATTGGGGAAATAATAATGTAGTAGGTGATGAATAAAGCAACAATGCCTACAATTAAAGCTTCAGCGTATAGTGAATAGCTGTTATCTGTACTCGTTTTTTCTGCTTGACGAATGATGTACTCGAAATTGGGGTATACATTAACCTCAGCTAATACTTCTTCCGGCATAAAGGGGTGCCTAACTATAAATACTCGAGGTTTGGTGTTTTTATTAATCGCTTCAGTTACATTTGCCTGATAGTAGAGAGCTTCGCTTTTTATAGAGGCTGCTAAAATTTTGTCAGTTTTAACTAAGCCATTAATAGCCTCTGTGGCCAAGTCCTCATCTTCTAAGAATGCGGCGATGGATGCGGTTGCGCCAACGGTTTGGTAAAGCTCTTCAATATCGCTGTTAGCTTCGCTTATTTCGTTTTCATAGGTAACACGATAAAAGAACTCAGCGGTAGTAAATACCACTATCATTGCCGCTGCGATTAGAAACAGCGAAAAACGAAACCCCAAACCTTGAACGTTAATCAAAACGGTATACTACCTTCATATTGTCGGTCACGTTCGACTCATACACATAGGCTAATGCAGATTCATCCTCTTTAAGCCTTAGCTTGATATCGTCAAGAGTTTGCTCCACCGCAGGTGGTTTAACGCGGCCGGAGAATTTAAGTCGCGACCAATAGGCATTTACCCTTGCTAGGGGAAGCCCAACCAAAGACTTGTAAAACTGGCTTTTTAATTTGGAGTCTAATTCTACATCAATAGGCGTGGCTTCTTTTCCATTTGGGAACGCAGAGTATTTACCCATAAATAAATCGATTAAGCCTTTTTTATCCAATACCTGTACATCGTTATTAAAGTTAGTGACAACGACAATTTTTTCTTGCGCTTGCGCCATAAAAGCAGTGCATTGCATTAGTAGAACTAAAGCAGTTATTAGGGGGAAGCGTTTAAACAATTTCATACTCCTCCCCTTAAAAGCTAAAGCTTAAAGCGAGGAACAGGGTATGTGCTACCCCGTCTTCATCGTCAACGACTAAGCCATCACGTGCACGAAGCCCAGTGCCTCTTGCTTTAATGTCAGTTCGCTCAACTTGGGCTTTAAAGGCTAGATTTTCTCTTAAGTCCCATCGCCAACCCACAGAGAATGACTGTTGGCGATGTGCTAGCGTGCTTGCAACTTCTTCTACAAAAATAGCTAACTCGGCAGTATTCGAATTTATTGGGAAGCCTGGCTGTTCTTCACTAAGATAATACGGGTCAGCCTCTGCAAAAGAATACAGTGCATAGAAAGTGTGGGCACCGTAAAGATAGCTAAGATTGAGAAAGCCGTTAAAAGAGGGCCTAAGAGCGATAGAGTCTGAGTCTATATGAGATAGCTCTCCGGACAGTTCCCAATCGGCTAAAAAGCGATTGAAGTATACAGAAGTGTATTGAATTGATGCATCGCGTAAGCTTAATGAGTTGGCAAAGGCGTTGGCGCCGCTCCAAAAAGGCTGAAGCTGTGCGACGGAAGTGGAAACGAGTGCGGAGTCAGCATTGTCGTTTTTAGCTTCAGTTTGCGTGTGTTTTAGCGCGACGCTCCAGTCAAAAGCAACAAATTCAATGCCTAGTGAGCGTAAATTGTTAAACGTTATTGGGTCATAGTCATCACTAGTAAAATCGCTTTCGCCGCTACCCCAAAAGCCCTTCACTGACAAATTGAAGTCGCTAAAGGGCGTGGTGTAGCTTAAATCTGCACCGTCAAAGCTTCTAGCTGGAACAATACCGTAAACTTCGGTAGGTACCTTTACCCAAGGGTAAGCGATAGAAACGTCTCTGGTATCGCTAAAATGGAAAATATCCGCTGCTAACCTACCTGCTCTTACTTGCCACGCTGGTGAAATGTCGTACCGCAAAAAGGCCATTTGGGTGATGGAGCCAATATTTTGTTCGTCTTGCTCTCGATAAACAAACTGCCCTACGAAATCAAGATTGTCTGATAATGTGTAATCTAGTTGCAAGCCAATCAAACTTAACGGCTTAAATGCAAAACCATCTTTTTTCGCAAACTCTGCTTGCGAACGGTCGGTACGAAACTGATAAGTGCGGGTGTCAGCGGTGGCAGTGGCAAGTGTACCAAAGCCGCTAATATCTAACTTATTTTGTTCTGCCGACGTGCAGTTAGCCAACAGCAAGCTGAAGATGGCCGCGAAGAACAAGTACGGCTTTTTCATCATTTTTTACCCAATTTAAAGTCTGTGATAAATGTTGCCTAAAACAATGTGTCGTGACAATTTTACTTTAGTACAAGCATAGTAGAGAAACTAAGAAGTGACTGAAAAATTGATAATTTTGTTTTGAGCGTCAAAAATGTGTGGAAGCCACTCCTTAAAGAGTTCATTAGCTTTAAACGACTAGCCCGTTAAGCTTTTGATCCCAATAAGGCGTGCCGCTAAAGCGGTCGGCTAAGAAATCAATAAATGCGCGAACCTTGGGGGCTAATAAACGGTTGCTAGGATACACTGCCCATAGTGCACAGTCGGTAGCAAGCGGGTAATCTTGTAGTATTTGCACTAGCTGGCCTTTCTCTAAATATGGTGAGCTGCACCAGGTAGCAGTAAGGGTTATACCGCAGCCTTGAATACAGGCATCGCGTACCGCTTCACCATTATCCATACGCAAATGGTTAGGCGTTTTCACCGATGTAACCCCATGGGCTCCCTTAAAGTCCCATACCTCGAGCCCAGTAAGGTTTACTATTTTGTGTTTTTTTAAGTCTGACGGCGTTTCTGGCACGCCATATTTATCTATATAGCTTTTGGCGGCGACAATAATACGCTTGTCATCAGCGAGTTTTTTCGCGTGTAAATTTGAGTCTTTCAGTTCGGCATCGCGAATGGCAACATCAAAGCCACCTTCTATTACGTCTAAAATACTGTCGCTGAACCGGAAGTCGATATTTAGCTTTGGGTATTGTTCTAAAAACTCAGGGATGGCAGGGACTAAATGCATTCGGCCAAATGAAGCCGGAGCAGTAACGCGTAATGTACCTTGCGGCGTTTGAGCGCCGCTACCAACAGCAGCTTGTGCCGTTTCGATACTGTCTAACACTTCTTGAGCATGGGGAAGAAAAAGCTTTCCATCGTCGGTAAGCGATACTTTTCGGGTAGTCCTGTGAATTAAGCGAACACCTAGCGTTTCTTCAAGTTTACCAATGTGCGCACTCGCCACGGCAGGTGAAATGTTGAGCTCACGCCCCGCTAAGCTAATGTTCGCTGTGCTCGCAATACGCACAAAAAGTTTAAGGTGTTCTATGTTCACTAAGGTTATCAATAAAATCTAAAAACTGTCTGCTTTTATACACTAATTATCCTTTGGAGTTTAAACAAACTTCCCGTAATGCTTCACTTTACTGCGGCTTTTTTGCTTTTGGGTTTTATATAAAAGTAATGCCTTAGGAATACGAGACCTGTCCACTACGTTCAAATGCTTTATAATTCTTCCGGTAAAGGAGAAATAAACGTGAATGAATATGCTCGGTATTTTAATGGTTACCCCCCAACTATCGTGGAGCAAGCGCTTCAGCTAATTTCAAACAATCGGTTAAAGACTTATCTGCTAAAAAAATACCCAGAAGCCCATGACGTAACCACCGACAAATTGCTGTATCAGTATGCGACTGAATTAAAGAAGCAGTTTTTAAAAAATGCTCCGCCATTTGGGCGCGTTGCGTTTAAAAAGCAAGGGGATATGATAACCAACGCTTTAGGTACGCATACCTACCGTATGCAAGGTAAAACGCGCAAGCACGATTTAGCCATTAATAACGATTTACTCTATGCGCCAGAGCCACTCTTAAAAGCACTAGTAGTTCATGAGCTGGCGCACTTTAAAGAAAAGGACCACAACAAGGCCTTTTATAAACTTTGCTGTTATATGGAGCCTGATTATCATCAGCTTGAGCTAGACTTGAGGTTATTCTGCGTTGCGGTAGCCATGGGGGATAACCCATATGTTTAATTTTTATTTAACCCTTGTTTAGCTAAATTTATGATGCGTTGAACTACTGAGATAATTTTCCCAGCTGATGTCCTGAGTTAGGGCTATTATTGATACTCGTAACAATGCTAAGGCAGAGCAGTAAATTGAAAGTAATAAAGGAGACTTGATGAGCATTGCTAAAATAATGTCTACACGGGTAGTTAGCGTGCACATGGATGATAGCTTGCAGTCGTTACGCGAGCTTTTTGCTGCGACAGGGTTTCATCATTTAGTGGTGGTTCACGATAACAAGCTTCAGGGTATTATATCTGACAGAGACCTAATGAAATCTATCAGCCCGTTTGTAGATACGGTAAGCGAGAGAACCCTCGATCGCGCTACTCTGGACAAAAAAGCGCATCAAATCATGACCCGCGAAGTGATTACGCTAAATCCAACAGATTCTGTATTTTCCGCTATAGAGCTATTTAACTCACATAAAATTTCTTGTATACCCATTATCGACGAAAATAGTCACCCAATAGGCATGGTGTCATGGCGCGATGTTATGAAGTTTATGCAAAGTAGGGTAGAGGCAAAGCGTTAGAACGGTCCGACCTGGTCCCCTTTACTTACCGATAGTCAATGCCGCCGTGCAAGCATAATGGCCCTTCTTTAAAAGCAAGAAACGCTTCTCGGTAGAAAGGCCAACTATGATGAATGGTTAACTTTTGCGATAGCTCACTCTAAACATCAGGCTATAAAGCACGGGAACAGCGATTAGTGTAAGCACCGTGGCAAACGCTAATCCGCCCATAATAGTCACAGCCATGTCGGCAAAGAACGCGTCGAACAGCAGCGGCGCCATACCTAGAATAGTCGTGACCGCTGCTAAAGAAACCGGGCGTACACGACTGATAGTAGCGTCAACAATGGCTTGTCTTATTGCTAAGCCTTCTTCTATTTGAAGGTCAATTTCTTCAATAAGTACTATGGCGTTCTTAATAAGCATTCCAAATAAGCTCAAAAAGCCGAGTAGTGACATAAAGCCAAAGGGCATATCAGTACTAAGAAGGCCTGTAACAACACCGACCACGGCCATAGGTACCACAAGCCAAATGATAAGTGGTTGGCGCGCATGACCAAATAGCAATACCGAGATAATAAACATAACTAAAAAGCCTGCGGGCAACCCGGCGCCTAGTGCTTTTTGTGCGTCACTAGAGCTTTCAAACTCGCCGCCCCATTCCAGTGAATACCCTGCGGGTAGCTCAATATCTTCAATAAGAGGGCGAACTCTAGCCAAGGCTTTAGCCGCGGTTTCATGATCGCCTGGTTCTGCTTCTACGGTAATGGTGCGCACACGGTCGCGTCGATGAATACGCATTTCTTCGGTCATTAGCTCTAGGCCTTGCGACACTTGTGTGAAAGGCACGTACTGTCGCTGCTGTGTAGACCATACTTGCGATTCGCGTATTGACTGAAGTTCGGTATCTTCTGCCTTGCCCATTTTTGCAATAATGTTGTAGGCATAGTCGCCATCTTGCACTGTACCTAGCTGAACGCCGCTACTTGCATACTGTATGGTTTGGCTAAAGTCACTATGTGAAACTCCAGCAATGCCAGCATTGTAATTGTCAAACTGCGTATTAATGGCAAAGCCTTTTTCACGCCAGTTGTGACGTACGTCTTTCACTTGTCCGTCGGCAAACAGTAAGGCTTTAGCCTCTTCCGCCAATGTGCGAAGCACTTCGGTATCAGGGCCCGAGAAACGGGCTTCTAATTTTGCACCCGAACCGGGCCCAAACTGCATGCGCTCCATGTAAAAGCTTGCGTCGAAATCGAGGTCGGTGAGTTTGTCGGCCAGCGCCGACTGAATGGCCGGAATATTGTCCAGTTCATTGGCACGAACCATGAAGAAGGCATAGTTTTCGTTAGCACTTTTAGGCGCATAAGTAAGGGTGAAACGATCGGCGCCTTGCCCGATAAAGGTGGTGACAGCCGTTACGTTTTCCATTTCTAAAATACGTGCTTCTGCTTCTTTGGCAATAACTTCAGTAGCGCGTATATCTCTATCTTGCGGCCCCCAGTAGTGCACAAAGAATAGCGGCGCATTTGATGGTGGGAAGAAGCCCTGTTTAACCATGCCAAAGCTTCCATAAGCCACAATGGTGATGACAAATAGCACACCAATAGTTACCCAGCGAAGTTTAAGCGCGCCAAGTAACGTGCGTTTGAACCAGCGCTGTGATGCCGAGAGTTCTTTACCAGTAGTTTGACCAATACCTTTGCGGTAAAAGTATGCGCCCAACACTGGCACTAAGGTAACAGCCAATACCCAACTTATCATCAATGAAACTAAGACAACGGCGAATAAAGAGTAGAGGAACTCCCCGGTGGCGTCATTGGAAAGGCCGATGCCTGAGAATGCCGCAATACCAATAACGGTTGCGCCCAGCAGCGGCCACTGAGTACGTTTAACAATAAAGCTGGCAGATTCTTTAGCTGTAGAGCCTGTGGCCATGCGCAGCATCATACCTTCTGCAACAACAATAGCGTTATCAACCAGCATGCCCATAGCGATAACCATTGCACCAAGAGATATTCGCTGAAGCTGGATATCCATTAGCCACATAACAAGGATTGTACCTAGCACGGTAACAAGCAGCACAGAGCCAACGACCACACCTGAGTGCCAGCCCATAAACAAGCATAGGGTCAAGGTAACAACGGCTACCGACATCACTAGGTTATTAATAAAACCTGTTACAGACTCATCGACCACAGAAGCCTGGTCATAAATTGGGGTAAGCGTAATACCAACAGGTAGCTCTTGAAGTAGCTTTTCCACCTTCGCATTCACTCGTTCGCCCACATCAACAATATTTACGTCTGTAAGGGCTGAGACAGAAAGTGTTAACGCTTCTTCGCCGTTGTAGCGCACATGAACAGGTTGTATGTCAGCAGGCTCTAATTTCAATGTGGCAATATCGGCAACTCTAAGTGAACGGTTAGTGCCCGGCACTACTACTGAAAGGTTTGAGATTTCTTCAAGCCTGTCAGGTGCGCGTTCTACAATTAAACGCACATTCTTTTCGTCTACTTTAATCCGGCCGCCGTTAAAAGGCCGTAAGTTATCTTCAAAAAGGGCGGCTAGATCGGGGAAGGAAATGCCTAAGCCTGCCAGCTGATAGGGGTTGATGTACGCCACGATCTGCTCTTTTTGAACACCAGTTACATTTACTTTGGCAACCCCTTCTGTAGTAAGTAAGTCACGTCGGATAATACGTGCAAACTCGCGAAGTTCACGAGTGTCAAAATCTGGTGCACTCAAGGCATAGTAAAGACCGTACACATCACCAAAATCGTCGTAAACAATGGGATCTTGTGCGCCGGTGGGAAGTGAACTTGCTGTGTCGCGAAGCCGCTTTCTTAGCTCATCCCAAATCTGCGGCAACAGATTACTGTCGTAAGTACTTTTAACTTCAACCGTAATTTCTGAAAGGCCGGGCGATGAAATCGACGTCACTTCTTTTAACTGCGGCATTTGTTGGATGGCAATTTCTAAGCGTTCGGTGACTTCGCGCTCTACTTTTTCGGCACTGGCTCCAGGGTAGCTGGTGTATACTTTTACTTGTTTTATAGTAAATGCAGGGTCTTCCAAGCGGCCTATCTTGCTCATAGCTAAAATGCCGCCTAGAAGCAGAATGACCACCATAAGCCAAATGTTGACGGGCTTATCAATTGAATAACGTGCGATATCCATAAATTACTTCTCTCCTTGGTAAGGAAGTACTTTCATGTCTGCACGCATTTGTGTTGCTCCAGCAGCAACGACTTGAAGGCCCAGTGATATATTGCCTTGGCCTTTGCCTTTAATAATCGCGAGTTCGTTTTCTATATGTTTTACGTCGACAGGTGTTTTTGCCACCGAACTTGTTTCGTCGTTGTATACCCAAACTGCAAAGCCTGAGCTTTCGTCACCTACAAGGGATTTTACCGGCACAACGAAGCCCTCAGGATATAGGCTACCTTGTAAGCTTACTTTTACTACCGCTCGGGCACCTGGAGTTAGCGGCAACTCTTCACGTGGTTCCATCGCAAACACCACTTCATAGGTTTGCGACACAGGGTCGGGCTGTGTAGAGTGCTCTACATAATTTACGGGGTACCACTGGTTGCGATTGGTAGCTAAGGTCGCACTAGCTTGTTTGATCCCACGACCAATATTCGCTGTTAGAAGGCGTTCAGGCACATTGATATTAAAGTAGATTTTTGACACATCTTGAAGGCGAGCGATGGGGGTACCCGCAGCAACGAAGCTGTTGTTTTCAACTAGGCGTTGAGACACTTTTGCGTCGAACGGGGCATAGAGCTGAGTGTAACTTAAATCTTGCTCAGCATTTTTTAGGTCGATAACCGCAAGCTCATAAGATGTTTTTGCAGTATCTAGTGCGCTTTGAGCAACTAGCTTTTGCGCAAACATTTTCTCAATTCTATCTAGTTCGCGTTTTGCTTGGTCTAGACGTGTTTTGGATTCGTCAACGCGACGTTCAAACGGTTTACGGTCTATAGTGGCCAGCAACCTTCCTTTCTCTATATCGCTACCTGTCACTAAGTCGGTTTGAATAAGTCTACCCGAAACTTCGAAACTTAAATCCACAGTCTTAACCGCCGAAACTACGGCAGGGAATGTGAATTCATCAAAATCAGGTATATCGCTTACTGTAGCAAGCTTCACGTAGCGAGGAGTAGCATTTGACTGCTGTTTTGCAGGCTTTTCTTGCGAACATGCAGTTAAGGTTGAAACTGATAGAACGCTTAAAAACAGAATGTGAGAGAATCGCATTATGGACATAGGTGTGTGTAATCCATTGTCAGGGTAAATAAAGTATAGAAATGAGAACGTTAAGTAATAACGCTTAAATACGTGAGCGATGAAGCTGTTATTACCTAAAGTAAACTGGTGAGTGCATTTTAGTGCGGTCGCATTGAAAAGTAAACTGTTCGGTGTAAAATGGGAACACATGGGATCTTGCAAAATGACGGGCAAGACATAGGGGATTTATTTTGAGACTTTCGACATGGTAGGCAATACTAGAACGCGTAGTGATATAAAACGCGAAGCCATCATTCAGGCTGCAACTCAGGCCTTTCAAGAGTTTGGCGTAAATGGCACCAGTATGGATAAGCTGGCCGAACTGGCGAATGTGTCAAAGCGCACTGTGTATAACCATTTTTCTACTAAGGAAGAGTTGGTGATGCACTTGGTTACAGAGCAGTGGCAATCGGCTATTCTTAACATTAATAAAGCATACGATAGCGCGCTTGCGCTCGATGAGCAGCTTGAAGACCTTATCTTGCAAGATATAGAGTTTATGGTGAGCGAGTCCCATTTAGACCTAGCGCGGGTGGCTATTGGCCATTTCTTTTACGAGCCGGAAAAGCTAAAAGACGAAGTAGCACAGCTAAAAGCCCAAGAAACGGCGATGCATCGTTTCTTGAAAGATGCTAAAGCAGATAACAAAATTGCTTTTGATGATTTAGACCGGGTTGTTGAGGAAATTGACAGCTTAGTAAAAGGAAAGTGCTTTTGGCCTCAGCTTTTTAAAATTGAAGATACCCTGTCCGATAATGACAAAAAGAATGTAGCGAAGAATACCGTCGCGCTCATTCTAAGCCGTTATGCTACTGCCTAGCGGCTAGTTTTTATTGTAAATACCCTAAAGTTAGTACTCGTTATAAGTACGTTAACTAGGTTTCTCATTATCTTTTCTGTTACTTCCCAATTCCCTAACTGCTCGCATCACAAAACGTTATAGCAAAAAAATTGATGGCAGCAACAGGCTAAAAGATGCCATTTCAACGTTACCTCCCTCCCATGGCGTCATCAGTTCAGTAGCCCCCACGATTTTGTATACTTATTGCCCTTTTCTTGACTGGGAAGCCGATTCTTTAGCCGTTGATTAAGAAAATTTATAAAGAGTTTTAAAATTTTACTGTATTTGCTCTCGTCATCTTGTCATTTTTTCTATATTATCCAAACCACAAATAGCAACTATTATTATTTGCAATTGCAAAGCTAATTAAATGTTAAGTAGCTAGATGAAGCTAGCTACTTAAAAACATCGCGAAAAATAAGCTTCTTGGTTGCCAATAAACACACAACACTTTGAGAACACTTGGAGAGTAGTTTTGAAATTTAAACTTACGAGTATTGCTACTGCGATAATATTAAGTCCAGCTGTGCTAGCTGCTGATATGGCAGACATCGAAAGACTAACAGTAGAAGGTAAGTACCTTTCAGTTAACCAGTCGAACTCTATCAAAAGCCCTACGCCTATCATCGACGTACCGCAAAGCTTATCAATCATTACTGCTGAAGAAATTACAGCGCGCGGTATTACAAGTATCGGACAAATTATTGACTACGCACCAGGTGTTAACACTTCTCAGGGTGAGGGGCACCGTGACGCGGTAGTATTTCGTGGAGTACGTTCAACAGCCGACTTCTACTTAGATGGTAACCGAGACGACGTTCAATACTATCGTGCGCTTTACAATGTTGAACAAGTAGAAATCCTTCGCGGACCGAATGCACTGCTATTCGGGCGAGGCGGTACGGGCGGTATCCTAAACCGTGTATCTAAAAAAGCGAAAACGGGCGAAAAATTCGTAAACTACAATGTTTCTGCTAACACCTTTGGCGCTTACAACCTTCAGCTAGACACTAATGTTGATACGGGCGACAAGTCTGCGCTTCGCATTAATGCTATGTACGAAAGCCTTGATAACCACCGTGACTTCTACGATGGCGACCGCTATGGTTTTAACCCAACTGCACGCTTTGAAGTAAGCGACGATACCATTGTTGATGTGTCATACGAATATATCGATCATGAGCGCTTCATTGACCGTGGTGTACCAACTGCGAACGGCGAGCCAGTAGAAGCATTTGAAGAAATCGTATTTGGCGACCCAGAAAATAACTACCAAACTCTTGGTGCTGACGTATTTCGCGCAAACGTTGAGCACACGTTCTCTGACAACTTAAAAGGTAACTTCAACGCCTTTTACGGTGATTACGACAAAGTTTATTCAAACTTCTACGCAGCGGCTTATGACGCAGACACGGAAGTAGTAACCCTTGATGGTTATGTAGATACTACGCAGCGTGAAAACCTTATCTTATCTTCAAACTTAGTAGGCGAGTTCGCAACTGGTAGTATTGAGCATACGGTTATCTTTGGTGGCGAGGTTATCAACACCAAGTCAAACCAAGACCGCTTTAACCCAGAATTCGATTCTACAGGTGGCGACAGAGAAGCATTTAATGTATCTCGCCCACTTAGTTTCAGAGGTCTAACTGGTACCAACTCAGTTGGCGAAACGGTTACTGCTACTTTTAGTGATGTAAACGACGATACACACGTAGACCTTGACGTTTACTCTTTCTACGTGCAAGACGAAATTGCGCTATCAGACAACTTTGACCTAGTGCTAGGCGCACGTTTTGATAGCTTCGATATTGAAGTGTTTAATGTTGTAGCGGCTGAAACGCGAAGCAGAAAAGACGAAGAAGTATCGCCACGTGCGGGTCTTGTTTACAAGCCACAAGAAAATATCTCCATCTATGCAAGCTACAGCGAGTCATTCCTACCGCGCAGTGGTGAACAGTATGCGAATATCAACGGTGATGCAGACGCACTTGACCCAGATACTTTCACTAACCAAGAAATTGGTGTTAAGTGGGACTTCAATGACAGCATGAGCTTTACAGCTGCTATTTTTGAAAATGAGCAAACGTCGCTTGATAACGATCCTGCCGATGTAGAAAGCTTTATAGAAGTTGACTCAGATGTATCTGGTTTTGAGCTTCAGCTTCAAGGCTACATTACTGACAAATGGTATGTTACTGCTAACTACAGCAACCTTGATGGCGAAAATGCTGATGGCGTAGCACTTCGCGAGCTACCTGAAAACACTATGTCAGTATGGACAACGTATGAAGTGAATGACGTGTTTGGTTTTGGTATTGGCGCAACCTATCAAGACGAAAGCTTTATCATTAATGATGAGGACTCGCCCGTACTACCTAGCTATACTCGCGTGGATGCATCAGCGTACTACACGCTTAGCGACAAAACACGTCTTCAGCTTAACGTAGAGAACTTAACTGATACGCTATACTTCCCTAATGCACACTCTACGCATCAGGCAACAGTAGGTGCGCCTATCAATGCGCGTTTATCTTTGATTGGTTCTTTCTAAGTAAAACAGAAAGGTTACACGTAGAATTTGAAAGCCATTCGTGAAAGCGAATGGCTTTTTTTATTTAGCTGACAAGTTGCTACAAGTCAGCGTTAACTCTGTTTTGCGAAGTCGATAAGTGTCTGTCCATCCATGCGATAGCCTAGCCATTCACTCTTGGGTTTAGCGCCAAGGGACTCATAAAAATCAATAGCAGGTTTATTCCAATCTAAAACACTCCACTCAAACCGACCGCAGTCGTTTTGTACCGCTGTTTTTGCTAAATGTTGCAGCAGCGCTTTACCCGCACCTAGACCACGAGATTTCGGTGAAACATAAAGATCTTCAAGATAAAGTCCGTTGCGACCCTGCCACGTTGAGTAGTTGAAGAAGTACACAGCAAAGCCAATAGGAGTGTCATTGTTTTCGCAAATAACACAGTGAGCGGTGGCACCTTCGCTAAATAGTGTTTTTAAAAGCGCTTCTTCTGAGGCTTCTACTTCATGCTCAGCCTTTTCATATATGGCAAGTTCCAGGATGAACTGGCGAATTTGTGAAATATCGTTAGGCGTTGCTGGTCTTATTGAAATTGCATTGTTCATAGTGTTTCCTTTCAATAGGCTTGAAAAAAAATGAGCCTCGAAGGCTCATTTTTAAAAGTTAAGTGCGTTTCTAACACTAACTAGTGAACGACTATACAGTGAGTGCTATCCGCTAGTCGGTTGTTAGTTAACGGCTAGTCAAGTGGGCCCGCAGGCTGAGGTGTATGTGCTGAATTCGCACTACTGCCTTCGACGTCGCTACTAGCCTTTCTGCGTAATACCTTTCTTTTAATGAACGAGAAGGGACCACGTAAATCTAGCAGTATCAAGTACAAACAAGGTACCAAAATAAGTGTTACTAAAGTCGCGTAAAGCACTGCAAAGCCAAGCGCAGCCGCCATAGGCACCACAAACGCTGCCTGTAGGCTGGTTTCAAACATGATTGGCAATACACCCACAAACGTCGTGATTGAGGTTAACGTAATTGCCCTGAATCGCGCGGTACCTGCCTCAGTGACTGCTTCTTTAACACTGTAGCCTTGTGCACGGCGCTGGTTCACGAAGTCAGTCATAACCAGCGAGTCGTTAATTACCACCCCGGCAGCTGCGATAAGGCCAAAGTTAGACATCATCGATAAATCTAGGCCTAATACAAAGTGGCCAAACACTGCACCTGTAAAGCTAAACGGAATAACCGACATAATGATAAGCGGTTGCCCATAGCTTTTTAACGGAACGGCTAAAAGGATATACACCATGATCATGGCCGCAATGAAGAAGAGTATTTGCTCATTTTGTTGTGCCTGCTGCTCTTCAATATCACCGCCAAGCTCAGTCATAACCGATGGGAACGATTCTTTTAGCTGAGGTAGTAGTTTGTCTTGAATTTCAGTGACAACTTCATTAGGTTCAACTTTTTCTTCGTCAATATTACCCCAAATATAAACGCTGCGATAACCACCTTCACGTCGAATGTAGCTAATACCGGGCTTTTCTTCTAATGCAACCACGTCACCAAGCATCACTTCTTGGCCATTAGGTGTTTTAATTAAAGAATACTTTAAGTCAGCAAAGCGTTCGCGGGTAAGTTCAGGATAGCGAACCATGACCCTAACTTCTTCGCCGTTGCGGATAACTCGCTGTGCTTCGCCGCCGTAAAACCCTGCGCCAACCTGCGAGGCGATATTAGAAAGAGTAAGCCCCAAATCGTAGGCAACCGGAAGTAACGTCATTTGCACTTCTTTGCTCGGCGGGTCGATAGTTGAGCTTACGTCAAACAGGCCTTCTTGCTGCTGCAGCATTTCAATGAACTTAAGGCCTGCCGCATTTAAGGTGTCAATATCTGGGCCAAATAGTAGATAACCGAATTCACCGTCGTCACCGTCACCGTTTACATCATCAACTACGGTAAAAGACTTCATACCGGTTATTTCAGGAATAGCTTCGCGCCAACGTCGGGCAAGCTCAAAGGTGTCGATAGGGCGGTCTTCTTCGTTAACCAGTGGTGTAAGTATGCGCCCTTCAGTTCTATCTTCGTTAAAAGCTAGACGATCGCGTATCATGCCCTGGCCAAACTCATCTATGATCTGCTCTTCAACGTCCAGAATCGTTTGTTCCACCACTTTAAGCGCATTAATAGTAGCCATATCAGAGACGTTTTCGTTCATCTCTATTTTTACGCTAGGGAAGTCGTGTGGCACTTTAGGGTTTGGCACCATGCGTACATAGTTTGCGCCAATTAGACCCATGCTTAGCATTAGCATCGCCACGAACATCATAAGTACTGCCCAGCGCCACTCAATCGCTTTCGTAACAGTACGCTTGTATGGGCCATTAACAAAGGCAAAGAAGCCTTTGTTAAAACGCGCTCGCCAACTGTCTTGACGTACTGGTGAAAACTTCGTGTGAGCTAAATGTGCGGGTAAAATTAGTTTTGACTCAATTAAACTAAATACCAAACACAAAATAACTACCACAGCGATGTTATAGAAAAATGCACCTTCAGGGCCGCTGCTCAGTGTAAATGGAGCAAATACCGCTATAGTAGTTAATACACCGAAGGTAGCAGGGGTTGCCACGCGTTTAGCGCCGCGAACCACGTTATCGACGCCGCCGCCCTTGCTTTCAATTTCGGTGTAGGCACTTTCTCCAATAACAATGGCGTCATCAACCACAATACCCAGCACCATGATGAACGCAAAGAGCGAAAGAATATTAATGCTCACGCCGAAAACAGGCATCAGCATCATTGCACCTAAGAAACACACCGGTAAGCCGACCATAACCCATAGCGCCAAACGAAAGCGCAAGAAAAGGGTAAGCATAAACGCGACGAGTACAGACCCTTGAACAAGATTCGATAACATCATGTCTAGGCGTGCATTAAGGTAGTAGGTCATATCCACCAAAACTTCTAGACTGACGCCCTGAGGAAGAGTCTCATTTCTCTGGTCGATATAGGCTTTTACAGTTTCAGCCACTGGAATGGTGTTTTGGGTTTTAGTGGCTTTTACAGCAATGTAGATAGCGTTCATGCCGTTGTACTTAAAGTAACGTTCACCCTCAACAAATCCATCATTGATATAGGCAACATCGCCTAATGTTACTTTTGCGCCACCAGTGCCAATTTTAATTGGGATTTGTTTGAACTCGTCGCCGCTGTAGTATTGGTTTTCAACGCGAACTGACACTATTCCTGAATTAGTTCTTAGCTGGCCTGCAGAGATGTTTGCTGAATAACTATTAATGGCTTGGGTAACATCGGCAATGGTTAAGCCGTATTTTCTTAACGTATCGGGCTTAATTTCAATAGCAATTTCATCATCGGGCGTATTGGCTTCCACCAAGGAAATAGAGCCTAGCTGAAGTAGTTCATCTTCTACTTCTTTAGCCAGCACTTTTAGCTCTGATAAAGGCAAGTCGCCAACAATCGGCATTTCGATAACTTGCTGTTGGAACTCTACTTGCGAAACGTTAACAGGCTCCATACCCGCAGGGAAGGTAGCAATACTGTCTACGCGAAGTTTGACCTTGTCTAGAACATCAGTCAGTTCAGCTTTAGTATCAATTTCTAAGGTGACTGCGCCGCCACCCCGAAATGCTCTAGATACGGTACGCTTAATTTCAGTGATGTCTTTTACCGCTTCCTCAACTTTGATGAAGATACTTTCTTCAATTTCTTGCGGAGAAGCGCCAGGGTAGTTGGCTTCAACGGTAATATAGTTAATTTCGATGTTAGGAAACATCTGACGCTGAATAGTAAAGTAGCTGGCTATACCCATGACAATAATGAAGAACATCAGAAGGTTGGCCGCTACAGAGTTTCTTGCAAACCAAGAAATAATGCCGCTTTGCGTATTGTTATGATTTTCCATGACAGCTCCTTAGTTAGCTTGTGCTGTCACAATTTCAGTCGTAGTCTCAATAACCTTAACCGGCATGCCGTTTCGTGGGTATTCAGGCAGACTCATTACCACTTTTTTCGCGTCGAAATCACCTTGTATAAGGAAGTCGCCATTTTCTTCACGGACAACCACAACTTCATGAGATTTCAATCGGTCTTCATCGTCAAGGGTCCACAGCATGCGATTGGTTACCAATTCCTGTGGTACACGGTATACGTCACTCAACGTTTTACCTTCAAAAGCGATCGTACTGTAAGAACCAAATTTAACTATAGGTTTTGACGAGTTAATTGCGTAAGGGTCTTCGATACGCGCTACGAAATAGCTCATACGTGTGGTGTTATCTACCACACCAGTATCTCTGTGAATGGTGCCTTTAACAGTAGCGCCCTGAACATCGTCAACTTCTATCGCAATTTCACTACCTATAGTGTTTTCTGAAAGAAAAACACGGTCAAAACCGGCAATAGGGAAAGTGACTTCGGCGTACTCTATATTATTGAGAACCGCAACTGGGGAGCCTTGTGTAACATAGTCACCGGTGCTGATGTCTCTTGATACGATAAGTGCATCGTAAGGCGCTTTCACCTTGCAGTTATCTAAATCACGTTTTGCTATTTTGAGCTGGGCTTCGGCTGATTTAACGCCAGCTTTTGCGCTCATAACTTGCGGTTTGCGAAGGTATAGGTCGGTTACCCGTGCGTTCGGCATTGTTTTCGCTTCTTTGGCGGCCACTTCTGCCTGTGCTTCTTCTTGAATAAGTTGCGCTTGGGCGCTTGCAAGGTTTGCTTCTGCTAGTAGTAGGGCCGCTTCATAGGCATCGGCTTCTATTTCAAACAGGGTTTCGCCACGCCTGACTAAACCACCGCTTACAAACTTTGGGTTCCACCTCTCGACTTCACCCGATACTTGCGCAGCAAGATTCGTGCTCTCAAGTGGCATGATTTCGCCATAAGAAGTCAGTTGAACGCGCACATCCTCTGGCGATAAGGCTTCAATAGTGACAGTTGGGCGAGTATCAACTTCTTCGGTTATAGCGCTATCGGAAGCAGAAGCTTCGATTCCTTTCATACCTAAATAGCCTACTAGTAAGACACCAATAGGTAACGCAACTTTCATCCATTTCATGGCTAAATCTACTTTTATAGCGAATACTTTACATAGTGTAGCGCTAAAGTGTTTCAGGAATACAGCGCAAATGTAACGAAACATGAGTCAATTTTGTGTAAAGGACACAAAATTACTAACAACTATACTTGTGAAAGAGCTGAGTTAGAACTAGGTGACGCGCTTATAGAGGAAGAGGCACAGACACGATTACGACCATCATCTTTTGCGAAATAGAGCGCCTTATCTGCACGGCGTATAGCACTTGAAACATCGGTGTCAGCGCTGACTTCGCTTACGCCAAAGCTACTGGTGACGTGGATCTTTTTGCCGTCTATAGTTAGCGGGTCCTTACTGAGTAATTCTTTTATACTCTCTAATGCCGTTACCGCTTCTGTTTCGTTGGTATCGGCAAATATAAACATAAATTCTTCACCACCCCATCGTGCGAGTATATCTTGCCCACGAAGCCGAGATTTAAATACCTTAGCGATTTGCCGAAGCACTTCGTCACCTTGTTCGTGACCAAGGGTATCATTTATGCTTTTGAATCTATCTACATCGGCAATGGCAACAGAGAAAGGACGTTTACTGCGTAGCATTCTTGCGTATTCTCTGTCTAAGCACTGCTGGGCACCACGTCGATTCAACAAATTCGTTAAATGGTCGTGTTTAGCTTGTCTCTCAAATTGTTCACTAAGATAGAGTGCGGTGTCGTAACTTTTTTGTCTGCTGTATTCGTAAAAAGCAGATAAAAAAGACACGGTTAGAAATGAGTAGAGTAGGCGAGTTTTAAACGCATAGGTGTAGTTGGCAACAAAGGCTGCATCGTTAAACCCAAATAGAAGGATTGCGCAGGTAATTGTAAAGGCGATAAGAGCCAGTAGGCCGCGAACAAAACCAGCGAAAAACATAGTAACCGGTGGAACCAGGTACATCCAAAGTGGGCCGGTGTTGTCTTTACCACCAGTAATGATCAAAAGTAACGTTAACACCATCAAACAGCTTATTAGTAGCGTAATAGACCATGTGCGAGCGCTAGCTGAAGAAAAGCGTATCTGTAATTGCTGCGAGACGGCAAAAACAACACTCGCAATATAAAGCGTTATAGATAGCGAATACTCCGCGTCGATGATGGCACGAGTTCCAAGCAAAAACGTAATAGACATACCAACAGCGGCAAACAAGTTGACCACAATAATACGCCTGTTAGTCTCGTCTTTATGGTAGCTCTTTACACCACTGAATACATATTGCTTTAACCGGCTGAGCATAATTAGCTCTGTTGGTTAATCGTTATATTCATATCTACCGCCAGTTTTTCTATCGCTGACCTCATGGCTTTTATGCTGGATGCAAAGCCATCGTTGCTAAGCGGAGCCTTGAATGTAAATGAGTGGATGCTGGCTGCTTCTGAAGCGCGAGAAATTGCGTATTGCCCAGAAAATATTACTTCACCTTCGTATGTGCTGACAAAGTCATTGATGTATAAAGATATGTGCGGTGCTTTTTCACTTGCATAATAGTCGGGGCGAACAAGCGCTACATTATTCGCTTTTAAAGCACTAGCGAGGGCTTTAGTAAGCCCTTCATCCACGGGCTCTGCCCATAAATGGCTGGTAGAAATGTGAAGATTAGTGTCGCTGGTTTGATACACCAAGCCTCTATGCTTTAGATACTCTGGCAATGTTATTTTATCTAAAACGATACTTTGTTTCGCCTCGCGTTCTAAAACAAAAGCACCGTTCGTTGGGTGCAGTAAGTAATAAGTCAGTGCATTAGGGGCGCTACTGCATGCAGATAAAAAAGAAAACAACACAGCTAAAATAATGATTTTTAGCGATTTGTTATCTTTACTGAAAGAAAAAGTCTTAACCTGCATTATCATATAATTTAATCCTTTCTTCCCTGTTTACGGGTACGCTACCTTGAGTATCGGGTAGGTTTTGCGATCTTTCCAAAAATAAAGTTTAGGGTATATGCCCAATTAGTAGAATTAGGGCATATCTTGTCTATCTTCAGACTTATTCATTTTCACTATTCACTTTACTATTCATTTTTTGCGCCAAACTGAATGATTTCTGTGCAATTTTGTAAGGCAGCATCTTAAATAGTTACGTCAATTCTTTGCCTTGGGCTGAATATCTGCCTCGTCATCTTTGGAAAATATCAAGCTGTTCGGAGACTGATTTAATTGCAAAAGCAACGGCTGAATATTGCGCATGGTTTCTTGCAAGGCATCGACGGTTTCTTTAATTTCAGATTGATTAAAGCCACCCTCACTGTAATTTTTCAGTAGGCTATCGAGGCTCACAAGAACCTGATTTAGATTACTGTTAAGGGCTTTGGCATCAATGTCTGCAATAAGTAAATCGAAGTCGTCACTCGCGGTTTCTACTGATTCTGCCGCTAGACGCATATCTTCAACGGCCAACTGTACGTTCTCAACCATTTCTTTAAGGGGGAGCTGGTTAATTTTATCTAAGATCGCATCAGCTTTTTGCGTTAACTGAGTAAACTCGTTACTTACGGTAGGAATTACTTCATAACCGTTAATGACGGCGATTTCATTGCCTGCGTCGGCGTCAGGAATATGCTGTAAGTCTACGTAAAGACCACCGGTCAAAACATTACCCATGCGAAGTGAAGCCCTGAGATCTCGGTGCAGCCAATTTCTAATGGTCTGCTTTATGGCACTTAGTCCTTCTTCGGTATCAGGTTGTCGCGCTTTCCCTGGGTAGATGTTAATGAGCACCGGAATGGGGTAGTCCCTTTCCAGAATGTTTCCTTCAACAGCAGGGAAGGAATTAATTGCGGTAACATTTCCAATTTCAATTCCACGGTATTCGACAGGTGCACCGACAGTGAGCCCTCTCACACTTTCATCAACGAGCAACAAATATTCCGCAGCCACTTTATAACGTGCATCTGAAGCAGAGGTACTGTCGCTATAAATAGTAAAAAAGGCGTTGTCTAATACCTGTTCACCCTTTGGTACGCCTTCAGGAATGCCAAAGGTAATGCCATTGGCTAATAAGGTTTCTAAACTTCCGGTTTCTACACTGACCCCATTTGATTCAAGTAGAAGTTTTACGCCACTGACATCCCAAAAGCGGGTCGTGTTAGTAATCAGCTTGTGGTAGGGCGCTTCAATAAAGGCATCGTAATAAACGACACGCTCTTCAATGTTGAATGTGGCGTCTTCAAACTCACCAACTTTAAAGCCCTTATAAATAATGGGATCGCCAGGTTTGTAAGCAAATTCGTCGTCGCTTTTTAGCATAACGTGAAGACCAGGAGTGCCAGGTGGCGTGACGGGTGGACGCTCAAGTGCAGTGAAATGCAGCTGTTCTTTGCCTTTATCGTCAGCTGACATCGCAATATAGCTACCAGATAAAAGGGTATTGAGCCCAGATACTTCCGAAAAACTAATGCGAGGAGCTACCACCCAAAATTTTGCATTTTCATTGAGCAGGTGGGTCGCACTGGCGTCAATTCTTGCGGTGACTAGCACACCATTTAAATCGGGGTTCAGTGTTATTTTTTTCACTTGGCCAATATCTAGATCGCGCACTTTTATTGGGGTTTTATTAACTTCAATACCCGTAGCTGATTGCAGTTCAATGGTTATTAGTGGACCTTGGTTTTTCCACTGGTAATAAACCATCCAGCCGCCGATAACGATAACAAGAATTGGGATAATCCAAATGCGAGAAACCGATGAGGTGGGCTTAACTTTTGCCTCGTTAATGTTCGGATCGTTTGTGGTCATGGTAATTGCTTCCACTGCTGCCAAATAAGCCTCGAATCAAATGTCATCGCGGCTATCATTGTTACAAATACTACGGCGCAAAAGGCGAGTGCCGCTTGGCCCGGATAAATAGACATAGTGTTTCCCATCTGTATAAGAGACACCAGTACTGCTACCACAAAAACGTCTATCATCGACCAGCGACCTATTGCCTCGGTAATGCGGTAGTAACGTATACGTAATTGTTTTGAAGTGGTTTTCTCTCGCTGTACGGAAAAATTAAGCCAAGCAAGAATTAATATTTTCGCAACCGGAACAACCACACTGGCAATTAAGATGATTATCGCTACCGGGTACGAGCCAGATTCCCAAAGTGAAATAACACCGCCGATGATGGTATTTGGCGTTTCTTGGCCAAAAAATTCAGTATACATAATTGGCAGTACATTAGCAGGAATATATAAAATACAAGCGGTTAACAACAGCGCCCAAGTGCGTTGTATGCTAACTTGTGCTTGTTTTTCGCATAGCGGTTTGGGTTGAGGTGGCTCTCCTTGTGACATCCACAGGGCGTAACTTGTCGTATCGAATTGATATATACAAAGGGCGGTAAATGCTGAAAAACCAACGAATGCATAAAACGACAGCCCTATAGATACATCGGCTAACTCAGTGATTTTAATAAGGCTTACCAAGGTCCCTACCAGGAATATCTCAGCCATGCTCCATGGCAAAAGCGATTTCACTAGTTTGTAGAGCCTTGCCAAGTAAAAAGGACGACGGTTTTGAATTTGAGCTAATGACAGGAGTACCAGGCCAGCGAGAACCATTCCAGGTAGTAAAAGTGTGGCTAAACTGGTTATTATCGCAAGAGACAAATAATCGTTTTCGATGAGTACGGTAATACCGGTAGGCAAATCGATACTATGCTTTTGCCCGCTCGCTTTAAATGTCAAAAAGTTAAAGGGTAGCGAAAGCAATAAAAAAATAAGCGCACTGAAAGCATAAGCGAGTAGCTTTTCGCTGGCTCCGACGCGATACGAAACTAATGTGTGACTGCAGACAGGACATACAGCCCTTTGTCTGTGACCTAACGCGGGTATGTGGACCTTAGTATGGCATTGCTCACAAACTATAGATAACGTATTAGATTTAGCCATAAAGTTTTAGTGCGCCACTTTTTATACATGGGTCATACACTGGGTGTATGCTCGAGAGTAATCTAATGAGATAACTCGTTGTTTTTTGAATTACAGAATAGCTTATTGCGGCCATATCGGGAAGTAAAGTCATTCTTGTTCAAAAACATAACAACAATAACTGACGAGTGAGTGATGGAAACAACAAACGAAATTCGCG
>JAXHTT010000036.1:0-27704 GCA_034190055.1 Pseudomonadota bacterium
CTCACGCCATGGTAACGGCTCGCATCTCTTGGGAAATAAATGAAAACTTAAATGTTGATTTCTTTGCAAATAACCTGACGGATGAAGAAGTGCTAACTCGTGCAGTGGTTCAGTCTCAAGTGCTTAATGGGCTGCCTATTAACTCCATTCAGGCAAACTGGAATAACCCGCGCACGTACGGCGTGACCTTACAGTATAGATTCGACTAATACCTGAAGCGCCATGCGCTATTGTAAACGCTGAACAAACTGGGCGATCACTAGGGTGATGAGCCCAGTTTTAGTTCTTAATGCTAAATACCGACTTTACGCTCTGTTGCAAAACCCTATATATGCACTTTTTAAACAGAGCTTCTAACATGCAGTACTCAACACTTTTTTGGGAGATATGAGATGAAAGGTTCACGTCCAGAACAAGGTATTCTTACAAAAGATAATGACTTATCAAAAACGCAGGAAACCATTGATACCATTGACGCTATGGTTGATGGATTAAATGATCATGATATCGACAATATGGGCCGTTTCTTCAGCGAGAACTTTCGCTGGATGGGCAATGCAGGTTGCGGTTTCAAACAAGGGTTAAAAGAGTTTCAAGACAACTGGCAGCGACCGTTTCAGGCTGCGTTTTCTGATAAAGTTTGTATAGATGAAGCTCGCGTCACACAAGGTGAGTGGTGCGCTGCGTTTGGTCGCCAAGAAGCGGTTCACACTGGAACCTTTATGGGAATAGAGCCTACCGGTAAAAGAGTTGAAATTCGCTATATGGATTTTTGGAAAGTGGTAGACGGTAAAATTGTAGATAACTGGGTTAACGTTGACTTCCCCTACATTATGCAGCAGCTAGGTGTAGACCCGTTCAACGGCCACGGGTGGGAAAACCGTGACTCAGGGAAAATGCCAGTGCAAAACGGCGAATAGAAAATGTATAACAAACAAGCCGGAACATCGAAGCCTCCGGCTTGTTTGATTTTAATACTAGAACTGGTACTTAACGCTTACTGTATAGTTAGTCGGAGAGCCCGGCATGGTCCAAAGTTGATGGTATGAGTTCTCAAAATAATCTCTGTCGAACAGATTATTCACGTCAAATCTCATAGAAAGTTCATCGCTGATATTTACCGACCCTGCTAAGTTCACAAGGGTATAAGACGGCAAAATGAATGTTGGATCTGTGGTTTGCCCTAAGCGATCGCCCACGTAACGCATAGTCACACCAAAGAACGCTTCTTTTTCAAATACGCTGGTGAAATGGTTAAGTGAGATATACCCCGAATGCTTTGCAATATTGATTAAGCGCGATCCTTTAGGGATAGGCACGCCCCAATCCAAGTTATTGACTTCGTTCGCGGTTTTAGCATCTATGTATGCGTAGGCCATATCAAGGCGAATGTCTGAAGAAAGGTCAGTCGTTAACTGAAATTCTACCCCTTGGCTTTCAACTTCACCGAGCGTAGCTGAAAAGCCAGTGTTAGGTTCAGCGGTTAGCATGTTGGTCTTTTCAGCATCAAAAATAGCGACGCTACCTGAAAACATATCAGCAATGTTTTCCCACTTAGCACCTACCTCAAAAGAGGTGGTCTCTTCAGGGTCAAACGCGTTGCGGTCAGAATCAAGACCAGGGTTGGGTCTGAAACCTTCTGCATAGCTAGTGTAAAGGCTTACAGAATCATTGATTTCATACACGAAGCCAAAGCGCGGTGTCACTTCCGTTTGGTCTTGTTCTTGCCCTTCATTACTTAACTTATTAAGAATGTCTTGCTCGAATTTGTCCACGCGAAAGCCAATTAAAAGCTTGGTTGCATCGGTAAGTTCAATAACATCTTGCGCGTAGAAACCTAACCCTTTTTGCTTTTCAGCCGTGAGTGTAGTGGGCGTAACGTCAGGTCTGAAAATAGTGTAGTCAGGATTTTCAGGGTCGATGCTATAAGTGGTATCACCCGCACCCCACGCAGTGCGCCAACGACGATAGTCTGTATCGATGTGGTAGTTGTAATAGTCCAAACCAAATAAGACGTTATTTACAAAGCCTGCCACGTCTACCGCGCCGCTTAATTCAAAGCGTAGTGATAAGTCCTGCGCTTGATAGTCACGGGTTCTGCGTTGCCTTGAAAGTATAGATGGGTCGGTATAAAGAAGCTGACGGCCTTCTGACAGTTCAGTATCTGAAGACTGCCCTTCAAAAGAAGAGTCTCTGTAGGCGAAGCCACTGAGTAAGTGCCAGTTGTGATTCAACTCATGATTTAACACTAGCTGATGTCCGAAGGCTTTAACTTCATGGGCTCCGTCTCTAACATCACCGTAAAAGTCTTCGGCATCTACGGCGTCGAAGTCGTTATTCAATATGAACACACCGCGGTCAAGCGGCTTTTCCTGATCCAGTATTTCCATCTGATAGCTTAAGCTGGTGTGATCAGAAATGTTCCAAATAAATGAAGGGTTAAGGTTCAAATTCTTGAAAAAAACGTTATCGCGATAAGTATCAGAATCTTCGTATGAACCGTTAACACGATACGCCATGTCTGAATTAATGCCGTTCGTGTAATCGAACTCTACTTGCTGCTTATCGAAATTGCCTACGGTGCCTTGGATGTAGCCTTGCTCTTCAAACTGAGGTTTTTTGGTAATAACGTTTATGGTACCGCCAGGTTCACCTTGACCATATAAGGCCGAGCCCGGCCCCTTCATTACTTCTATGGTTTGAACGTTAACCGTGCTTCTATTACCGCTGTAGCCACGCACGTTGAAGCCGTTTATTAAATAACCCGATGGGTTATTTTCATCGCCAGAAAAACCTCGAATCGCAAAACTATCGAACATGCCGCCAGAGTTGTTTTGTCTAACAATGGTGGGCGCAAAATCTAACGCATCGATGAAGCGCGTGATCCCTTCATTCGCTAAGGTATCAGCAGTAATTCGGTCGATGGCTTGTGGGGTGTCGATTAGCGGTACATTACCACGGTATGGCTGAAAGTGTCTTTTTACCTCAATATGTTCAAGTTCATCATGAGCACCTTGAAGGGAGCTTTCATCGCTTTGCGCGACGGCGCTTACCGATAATACAACTAAAGAAAATATAAAAGGTTTTTTAAGGTCAAGCATAAGCAAGGTATTACGTGTCTTTGGCAGGTTTTGAAGAGGTCGCGAATGTTATGTTATCTCGTTTCTTTTGACAAGGATGGTTAGCTGACAATAAGGTGATATTGATGATTATTACGGCTGCTACAGATCTATACAGGCTGTTTATATTGATAAATAGAAATGTGCAGAGCTGTAAGTAAAAATAAACTTACTGGTCTAAACTCACCTGCGCAGCGTTTTCCTCGGTCTACTAATGCTATACACTTCGCGTTTTTATTACTCTTGCCTGCAGGCTGAACCTAAATTTTTAACTAGGACACTGAATGCGTCACACAATCCTACCTTTGCTCTTTTGTACTTTACCTTTTACCGCCATGGCCGTTGAAAGTGTTGATTCATCAAACGCTACCGCTGACATGAACAGCGACGAAAAAGGCGTAGAAAAAATCACGATTGAAGGGGCGGCGACGGCGAACAACAAGCCGGTAGGGACGTTTAATTCACCTATATCTAACTTAGAATACGATCCGCGCGTCGATTTGCAATCAAGGAACATGGCAGAAGCGCAGGCTGACGTGACTATTCGCGGCGGTATATTCGAAAACACGGGTTTTCGCATAGGAAGCGCAACGCTTATCGACCCGCAAACGGGGCACTATTTTGCTGAAATTCCCATTGCGCCAGAAATGCTGACGAAACCGAGTATTTTCACGGGTGTCGATAACGCGCTTTACGGCGTAAATAGCTCTGTAGGTACGGTTTCTTACGGCTGGCGTCCCATCCAAACTGCAGGCAGTGTGTCACTGGGTGTAGGCAATAATAACTTCAATCTGCAGCGTGTACACGGTGCAGTAAAGCACGCGCTTAGTGATTTACCCGGTTGGTCCGTAGGAATTGAAGGCGAGTATTCTCGCTCTGAAAGTGATGGCACTATTGCTAATGGCGATCATAACTTCGAACGCGCGTCAGGGCGTATTCAGCTGGCAAGTAATGACTCACAAACAGACGTGTTTTATGGTTTTCAGCAAAAGTTCTTTGGCTGGCCTAACTTGTATACACCCTTCAACGTAAACGAAACGGAAGATATTCAAACCCGTTTGGTTATGCTAAATCATAAACAGCGCTACGGCGAAGAGGGCATGGAAAATACCTTTGAGGTTTCAGCTTACTACAGAGAGAATGACGACCATTACGTGTTCTCACGTGAAAATCCTGAAGCGTTTCAGGCGTTTCATGAAACCCAAGTGAAGTCATTGGCATTTTCCGGTACTCATAATGTTTCGCAAGAATTCGGTATTAACTACGCAGCACAGCTTACTGCAGACAACATCACATCAACTACGCTAGAGAACAATTTCACCTCTCGCGACTACTACAAAATAAGCCTAGTGCCCGAGTACCGAACTCAGTTGAACAGCAATGAATCGCTTACCGTTCGCTTAGGTGGGGCGTTTGACGATACGAATCGCGACGACGACCGACTGTCTTTTGTGGGTGATATCAGTTGGCTTACACAAACAGGAAGCAATGCCTCGCGTACGCTCTATCTTTCGTATGCAGAAGCAACGCAGGTTGCTGGCTACACTGCTGTAGGCGGCAGCACCACAAGCGGTCTGTTTAGAAGTAACAACCAGTTACAGCGAGAAGTCAGCAAAAACCTAGAGTTTGGGGCGTCATTTGATAAATCGTCTTTCAAAGTTGATACCGCCGTGTTCTATCGCTGGGATAACGAACTGACGGATTGGACGTATAGCTTTGACGCTACTTCAGCACGCAGTGCAAACCCAGTTGATATTGAAACCCTAGGTGTCGAGGTGATTGCCATTAAACGCTTTGATAGCGCAGATGTGGTGGCCAGCTACACCTATTTAGATAAGTCTGAAGACTATCGAATTGATGAGGTAGACGCTAGCTTTTACGCGCTTAACTATCCGCCGCATCGCGCAACCCTTGGGTTGGTGTGGTTTGCAACCGATACAGTTGAAGTGCGCATTGACAACGAGTGGCGGAAACAAGAAACCAATGCGCTTAGAAACGGCAGTGACTCAGCATTATTCTCGCATGTTACCCTTACCTATTCACCGGCTCAGATTGAAGGGTTGAAGTTAGTATTGGCAGTGGATAACTTGTGGGATGAGCGCTTTGAAGAGATCCCAGGAACGCCAGGGCGCGGCGACCAATACTCTGCCACTGTTACCTATTTTTGGTAAGGACGGTGCAATGACAGTTAATTCTCCTCATACCTTGGACGATTTTGCTGGACGATGGACGCTATCGCGCAAAATCATCCAGCGAAGTGGCGATGTATTTACCTTTATGGGAGAGGCTGAATTCAGCTGGCAGGAAGGCAGCGTACAAAAAGAAAAAAGCGGCTTGGCGTATTACGAACAAGGCGAGGTTACTGCGCCTAACGGCAGCCCAATGCCAGCCGAACGTCGGTATTTCTGGCAGCAGCCTAAAATGGGTTTATTTGAAGTGTTGTTCGACGATAAGCGCTATTTTCATACATTTAGTGCGACCAACCCAAACGCTGAGCACTTATGCGGCGATGACAATTATGTAGTCCGCTATGACTTCACAGCGTGGCCTGTGTGGCGTTCTACATGGCAGGTCATTGGACCGCGCAAAGACTACACCATGATAAGTGAATATAGTCCTGCGTAGTGTTGTCTTTGCTAAGGCTTATGCTCGCCCCTGTTTTTGGGCGTATTGATGAGACATCCAAAGCGCAACAGCAATGATGGCACCACCAAGAAACAGGCGAGTAAAATCTGTGTCTTTTTGCCATAGCAGCAAGTTAACCACAAGCCCTGCCGGAATAAGCGCATTATTCATAATAGCTAACGTACCACCAGAGACTTTTAGCGCCCCTTGGTTCCAAAAGTAATACCCAAGCCCTGACGCCACAATACCCAACCACAGTAGTACTCCCCATTGCTCGGTATTTTGCGGTAGTTGACTTGGGTTGCCGAATAGGAAAAAAGCGGGCAATGCAACAGCCAGCGCACCTAAATAAAACCACGCGAATACGTTGTGATAGGGGACTTGGGCTGTGAAAGTCGAGGTCAGCTTTTTATAACCCACTTGCCCTAGCGCAAAAGAAAGGTTTGCGCCTTGAACAATGGCAAAACCAAACCAGTAGTTATCGGTAACTCCATCAAAACGAATTATAGCTGCACCTGCGGTGGCAATAAGTGCGCACAATAAATAAAACGGGGTAAACCGCTTAAACAGAGCGTCGTTCAAAATAGCGACATAAAGCGGCGTAAAAATGGTGAAAAGCAACACTTCTGGCACGCTTAAAAACAAAAATGCGTGATAGAAGAAGATGTACATCAGCCCTAATTGGACAGCACCTAAACTCGCCAAAATCGCTTTTTGCTTGGCGCTTAGCAGTGATATTTTAAGAAACGGCAGAAATACCAAAGCAGCAAGAATAATGCGGGTTAGTACAGCAAAGTAACTATCTACCTCGCCCGCCAAAAACTCGCCAATAAGTGAAAAGGAAAATGCCCATAGGACAGTGACTGCAACAAGGTAAAGCACGCGTAACTCTTTTTCTAAGTAGGACGCGCGCTAAGGTATTGCAATGTGCAGCATTTATCAACTACTAGCGGTCTTAACGCCAACCATATTGCTTAATGGACAGCGCTAGAGAGTGCCGGCACCGGCGCTGGCTCTATTTTTTTGTCAGGCTTATTACTTTCTTTGAAATCTCCAGCTTCCTCGACCAGTGCAGTCATAGCGTCAATAATATCTAAGAAGCTCGATAGTTGTTCGGGTGTCAGTCCATTAGACAAATTTTCGATTTTATTTATAAGTTGCTTAGTAGGCAGGCGCATAGTGTCAAAATCCCGCTGTTAAAACCTTAATTCCTACCTTGTAAATCAATTATCTTGCCAAGTTTTGCCTCGATTGAATTTTTATTCATACTCTATATCGAGTCAGAAAAATGTAGTTTCATTTTTAGACATAGGAGTTGAGAAAATACTCCTAATTCCAGATGGTTACGTTAGGTGATTCACGCTGACTAACGGAAATATCTCCTTCAACGAGCGTTTTTTTAGCCATTAACGCATCGGTTAAAAACTGCATCAGCAATTTTACTTTAGGCTGTTCATACAAATCAGGGTGAGTGAGAAGCCAAATATCGTATTTCAACACGGGCGCGCTGCCCGGCAGTCGCACTAGGTCGGGGTGTGGGTCGCCCATGAAACATGCTGCTCTTCCCATACCCACGCCGTTTAATATAGCGCGGTACCGAGAGATGATATCATCTATTGCTATTCCAAGTGGCAGCTCTGGGTAAGGCGACTGTGCTAGCCATTGCGGCCAGACTTCATTCTCTAACGGCGCAATCCATCGCCAGTCTTTACGGGGTGTGTTTTCACAGTAATCTTTGTGTGCATAAAAGCACAAACCTAGCTTGTAAAGTCGCCTTCCAATTAAATGTTCCGGTAATTTAGGTGCCCCGCGTATTACGACATCCGCTTCACCTTTGTCTAAATCGGCGAACGTTGTTGAGCTTTTCACTTTTAATTGAATAGACGGATAAAGCCGAGTGAACTCACCAAATTCTTTGGCCAACAAAAACTGCGACATGGGCTCGCCCAGTGAGAGCCTTATTGGGCCTGCGAGCTTTTCATTGCTTGCGCAGTAAAGCCGTTCTGAATCGCGAATAACACTTTCAACCTGCATAGCGGTTGCGACAAGTTGCTCGCCAAACGGGGTGGCGCGGTACCCGCCGGGAATACGCTCGAAAATAATGGCGTTATACTGCTTTTCCAATAACGCCAAGCCCCTAACAACTATTATAATTTTATCGACAGCTTTGGGAAAAAGCGCAAGCGCTGGGCGGAAAAGTAGTATCCACAACTCAAGATATATCGCTAAGCGACCATAACCCCTATGCTGTAGCGCCACAGCAGATTGTGATTTTAGAGTGGAATAGCGCGAATGATATTGAGGCAGTTCTTGCATCATCAGAATATGCAGCGCAGCTCGAAAAACTTAACAACGGCACAGTAGATTTTGAACTGCATACGGTGCGCCCAAGGATTTAGCGTTAAAGGCGTGAGAATGTTTCAAAACTTTGAACGAGTAGACATTAAGCGACTATTTCGATTCAAGAAGCCTTATCCAGTGGTCAAAAACGCCTAGATTTTCCAAAATGATTTTAACGCACATCAATATTGGAACTGCGAGTAAGACGCCCACCACACCCCATAGCCAGCCCGTGATAGCTATCCAAATTATGATTATCAGCGGGTTGAGCTGCATACTGCGCCCCAATACGGCTGGGGTAATCAACTGAGACTCAATAATATTCAAAAACAAAAAGACACCAGCTGGAAGAAATGCGCTGCTGGTAAGTCCAAACTGAACGACACCTACTACTAACAACACCATGCTACTCGCGATACCACCCAGGTAGGGAACAAAATTCATCAAAGCAACAAGGGCGCCCCACAAAAGCGCGTCTTCAATATTCAAATAGTAAAATGTACCAGCGGTTGCCAGCCCTAAACAGGTGTTTATGATACTGATGGTGACTATATATGCAGAAAGCTCTCGCTGAATTTGATCAACTAATACTAGCGCTCGCCTTTTATCGGTAACCACCGGGAAATCTCTGATGAAAACGTGAAACAGATTAGGGCCAAAAACCAATAAGAAAAAGATCAACACAACGCATGCCATGACTTGAGCTAATAAGAATGGTGCGTTGCTAAACAGGGTTATTCCCATATCAATACCGCTTTGCTTGATCTTATCGGTTACCGAATTTGAGGTATCTGGCTTAGCTACGGGCAGCTTTGGGGAGTCATCGCTGCCAAACCAGTTAAAAATAGAGGGTTCCTCTTCAACAGGGTCAGCCGCAGGAGGTGTTGTATAGGCGTCAATACTACTGCTAATTTCTTCTATTTCTTCGCTGATTTCGGCGGCTATTTTTGGCAGAGAATGCATCCACCGCTCTGCGGGTTCAGCAAGTTCTGCGGTGAGCAGTGTGAAAGGGGCTATCAATAGAACAATTAATGCGCCTGCCGAAATAGTCCGCGGTATAAATACTTTCCTAGCAATGGCGACAAGTGGGCTTAGCAGTAAGGCAATAAAGGCTGAAAAGAACAGCGGGATAAGTAAAGATTTCGCTAAATACATGGTGTAAATAAAGGCGAAGATGACTAGGGTGTTTAACAGCTTAGTTTGCTTGGCTATTTTAGGGTACGCGCCAGTTAAATTCTTTTTTTGTTTTTCGATAGTAGAGCCAGCGTTATCCATGTCTTAGCCTTGGGTGAGAAGCGAAATATGCGCGATTATTCGAAAACGTGATGGATTATGAATACAAATATTACGAAAATTTCATATTTAAAGTTCATTGCTTAGTATTATGAAACGAAAGAATAAACATCAACAGATAATGTTTTAAGGCAATAGTGAAGAACTAATTCCCTTTTAAATATTCATAGTCGCAATCCTTAGCTTTCTTATCCTTCTTAGTCATCTTTGTGTGATCTGTATAGACAAGTAAAGCACTATTAAAAGCATACATGGATTATTGTCTTATGGAGAGGGCTAATGCCTCGTATTACTCGTCGTCATTTTCTTCAAATAGCGGGGTCGGGTTTACTCATTGCTCACAGCCCTTTTTTACTCGCTCAGCCTGCTAAAAAGAAACTAGGTATAGCTTTGCTTGGTTTGGGCAACTACAGCACCAATTTATTAGCGCCTGCGCTACAGCACACCGAACATTGCGAGCTGCGAGGTATCATCACGGGTAGCGAGGAAAAAATTCCTAAGTGGCAAAGAAAGTACGGCATTAAAGACGCCAACGTATATACATACGGCTCTATGGCAGAAATAGCCAATAACGACGATATTGACGTTATCTATGTCGTAACCCCCACAGGTACACACAAGGACTTTGCAGTTCAGGCTGCAAATACAGGAAAGCACGTGTGGTGTGAAAAGCCAATGGCCATGGATAGTGAGGAGTGCCAGGCAATCATTGATGCTTGCCATCGAAATAACGTCACTCTATCCATTGGCTATCGCATGCAGCACGAACCCAACACACGCACTTTTCATCAATACCTTGAAACTAAACCCTATGGAGATATAACCGCAGTATCGAGCTTTGCGGGTTATGCCGGGCAGGGTAGGGCGGCAGACAACTGGCGCATGAAAAAGCATATGGGAGGCGGTGCCCTTTACGACATGGGCGTTTATGCAATAAACAGTGCGCGCTTTCTAACGGGGCGAGAGCCCTTGTCTGTTACCGGCAGCCATCCTCCACAGCGCTTCCCCAATAAGTTTACTGAAGTTGATGAAACGACCTTATTCACCATGGACTTTGGTGACGGGCTGGTGGCAGATTGCGGCACTAGCGTAGTAAAAGGGTTTAATCATTTCAAAGCTGACTGTGAAGACGGTTGGTATCAGCTAAAACCAATGCAGAGTTACAACGGTGTAACGGGTACAACCTCTGATGGGAAAACACTGCCACCTATTAACGGTATGCAGCAAACACTTCAAATGGATAACGACGCTTTAGCCATAATAGCCGGGCGACAGCCAATGGTACCCGGTAGTGAAGGGCTTGCTGATATCAAAATCGTGAACGCGATATTTGAAGCAGCGAAAACGGGGCAAACGGTAACGTTGTAAGGCTTTGTGACTGAGTTTAAGCAAAGCATCGATAAATCGTTGTTCATATAATGCTAAGTTTGGCATCCGGCGTCGCCTTGAATGTAAGAAGCTTCAAGTTACGAAGCTTCCCCCTTGAGTCATTCAACGTCTAGAGAATCGATTAGCGAGTTTAGCTTTTTCGTGTCAGTTAATTCGCTAAACCATGGGGTTATCTCAGCCCCGTGCATTAAACCTACTATGGCCCCTAAAACAAAACTGCGATGTACGTTGTCACCGCCCACATTAGTGTTTGCTATAAGCGCTCTCTTCGGGTTATCTGCATAGCGGTATGCGAAATACAAAACGGCGGGCCAGGCGTCTGAGATATAACATGCCGGCGAATACATGCGCCCAACAACTTCAATATCGCTTTTGTTCTTTGCCGTAAGCTCAGCCAAGTTCAGCCCTGCTGACTTACCCGCCACCTCTTCTAAAATATCTTTGGATGATTCATCTTCGCGGTGAACCAATTTGTAAATCAGCTCTACATAGTAATCGCATACTGAAGCTAACGACTCATCGGGATGAGTCAAGTAGAGGTGCTCACGACACACACGTTTTATATCTTCAAGTGCAGTATTCTTAGCTGCTTCTACTACCGCTAAAGGTGTTACTGATACAAAAGCCCCTATCGAAGCTGTATCGTGGGTAACCGCTCCACATTTATCCGCAGGAAGGCCTTGCTCAGGATTCGCGAAAAAACCTCTGTGATAAGACTCAGCATACGTGTCAGGGTGTTTAGGAATATCGGCGCGCATAAAGCTAATATATTGATTTATAAACTCATTTTTGTCATAACCTTTGAGTGCGCAGGTCAGAACAATGCGGGCGCAATGGGCATTAAGCGTATTTTCACCTGCTTTCATACCCTGATGGTAATGCACATTGTCTTTGCCCCAGTACTGCCTTTTCCCTTTAAGAATGACCTCGCCCACTATTTCTTTTTGGCTAGCTGATGCCTTGTTTGCGCGGCCACCTTGTTGTGTGGAATGCAGCGACATTATTGAAGAGGGATGAAAGGATGGCGCATCCTCAAACTGCTCTATTCCTAACGGAAACGCCTTGTAGATATCAGCAGGGTTGTAAAACCAGTGCACCGGCATAGCGAGTGCGTCGCCGACAAATGCGTTTTTAAGTGCTGCTCTTGCGCGTTCTACGATTAATGAAGCCATCTTTCCTCTCGCCTGCCTGCCAACTAATTCATTTGGATGGGAATGCGTGTATTAACTCATTTAAATTACGCGCAAATGGCCAAAAATGATCGTTTTAATGCTCGTCAAACAATGACTTGTTACGGATATATTTTCGCATGTAGTGGTAGGTAATAGGGCGCAACAACCAACTTTGAAGCGACATAAAAAAGCGCTTATGCGTAGGCGTGTTTTCATATATTTTGTCGTCGTGCAGCCAAAGCATCTTACCCACGTGCCAAAAGTAAAAAGGGAAGGGCGGCATAAAGGTGATTACGTCTAAGTCGCAGCAAATACGATAGGTCCTGTGGTGTAGCGTGTAATGTTTGTACCACGAGCGCGTGCCCACTGCGGGTTGGCCGAAAGTCACCACTCTTTTTACCGAGTTAGGGTATCGCCTCTGGAAATAATCGGCCATGAGCACAGCAACCGCTCCGCCTGATGAATGGCCGATAAACGAAAAGCGTTTACCTTGGGCGCGAAGTGGCTCTAGTACTTTAACGAGTAACTCTCTTAGCGGTAAGGCGTCCTCTGAGGTTTTTGTACTTGAATACATCGGCTGAGCAAGTAGTCTCGCAAAACCCCAGTGAACAAAAAAGCTTCTGTTCAACTGACGTAATCTAAAAGGTATAAAGAATAAATTAGCGAACCAGTCTTTAAAGCCCAACGAACCGCGAAAAACGATGATGACTTCTTTTTTGTTTTCAACCCACAGTATTCTTACGCTCATTCTGCCGTATTTGTCGACCAGTTGGCGTTCATGAAATGGGTCTAATATTTTTTTGTATTGCGCGTCGGCATCGGGATAGGCGAGTTGACAGAGGATGGCATATCGTTCGTATTGATAGCGTTTCAATTTCTTCATGAAAACTCATATCGGAGCAATGTGCATTTTGAAATAGTACCTTTGACGGCACTTTCAGAGAACCTTATACGCTATAGGATATTTATTTCAGAGATATGACGGCGAGGAAAATTCGGATAAATTTATCATAGTTGGCTCTATGAATGGCGGCACACCAATAACCATAGAGCCTAAAATCAGTTCTTACTTTCTATACTTATTCTGCAATCTCAGCAGCAACAACAGAGATTTCTACAAGCAGAGCGTCGCGTGCCATATCGGCGGTAACGCAAGCTCGCGCGGGTGCGTAACCTTCTGGAACCCAGTTATCCCATACCTCATTCATCTTCGCAAAATCATCCATGGTTTTAAGATAAATGGTCGCTGAAAGCATATGCTTTCTATCGCTTCCCGCTTGAACAAGTAAGCTATCTACTTTATCGAGCATGGTTTGAGTTTGGTGAGTAATATCTTGCGTGGCATCTGCACATACTTGCCCGCATAAGTAGATAACGCCATTGTGCTTCACAATGCGGCTCATGCGCTGCTTGGTTTCCATTCGTTCAATGTTCATTAATTAAAGCCTTTTAGGAAGTGAGAAGAATTTGTGTTGAGCGACTTTAATTGGTTTGGTGGGGGACTTCAATTGTTAGGCAGCACCAAATGAAGTAACTCCAAAACATCCCACTATGAGTAGATTAAAAACGATACCCCAACATAAAAGATGCGCTAGATTCATATTCATCGGCAACTTTCTGTATATTCACTTCAAAGTCTAACGCGATGTTTTCGAAACCATATTGGTGCAAGCTAAACGATACTGCATCGATTGGATCATCACTTCCATATTGGTTGTAGGTCCTACTTAAGTTAACCGCCAACTTACTATTCAGTTTCGTATATGCATATAGCCCAATAACGGGTTTGGCGTACACAAATGCTTCGTGCTTGTTAGCGCCTGCACCCACAATGATGTCGCTATACACCCCTAAACCCTGCATTACTTCACGTGTAAATCCTAAACCAAACTCCGATTGCACAATGAGTTTGCGTTTTCGCTCGCCGGTTAGCACGCGATTTATTCCAATGTTAAATGATGATGACCAGTTGCTTATATTTTGTGTAACAGGTACCCGCGACACCATTTGGTAAAGCATGGCTTTGTCCACATAGATATCGCCCAAGTTGCTTTGCTCTAAACCAACTCTGAACTCAACGTCGGCCAAGATAAGCTCGGTTTCACCAATCATGCTCCTGTTGTCGTCGGCTAGCCTTCTTGCAACAGGAAAGGCTCGAAATGCCATGAACGAACGGCTGTCTTGATGAGTGAAACCGGCAGCAACATAACCTTCTTGCTGGCGAGTGGAAGGAACAGGAAACTCAGACACGTCTAAAGAAAGGTGCTTATATCTAGCATCAAACGCTGCAATTTCGGCGGAGTTCTTTTGATATTTCTGTTCTGAAATTGTTTGAGCTGACCTAAAGTACTGATTAAGCGCCAGTGCGTATTTGGTTTCAACAAATGAAAGTGATAACGAATCTAGCTGAGCATGGGCTAAATGCGAAGATATGGCAAACGCACGTTTACTGCCGATACTTTCTTCTAACGTCGTTATTTCCCACTTATTAGAAGGTACGAATTGGGTCGATGCAACGAGAGAGTTTGCTTGAGCAAACTTAACGACATCAAGAGGCGTTAGCCAGCTCGCAACCCGATTTAGATGAGAAGGGCGAGCAATATTTACCAATAACTGAGTTACGGTGGCGCAGTTGAATATATGAAAAAAATAAGCGGGGCTCTGCTGTCCCAATTCCCATATATAGTCTTGCACAAAGTGGCGCTGTTGCTCGTTGAAATCTAGCGTGTATCGCCAAATGTTTCTTTGCTCTTCATAGAGGTAAAACTGCTCAAATTCTTGGTAAGGAGCAACCTTAAATACACCTTCTTTTCCTGTCATCAATGTTTCGTACATGATGTGCGGAACGTTTAAAGAATCTAGTTCTGTAAAAAACGTAATACCGTGCTTAACGGGAATGCTTTTATCGTTAGTTCCATCTAGACGAAGCATAATATGCCCCATCATTGAGCTAGCAGATGTAACATTTTCTGAGGCGTAAATTAGCTTGATACTATCGGCCGGAACACTTTCAACAAATTTGCGATATTCTGCGCAGTGCTCGGCAGGGGTAATAGGATCAAATTCTGGTATGTATTGCTTGAGCAGCCGTAAACGAGCAGGGTAGTTGCAAATGTTTTGGGTATTACGCTGAAAAAGGTCTATGGTAGCTTGCGCTTCGACCAACGGGCTGACAAACGACTTTGATATATAAATAGAGGTGTCGTTAGTAATTGGCTTCCCATTTTTAAGTTGTAACAATAGGTGCCACAAAGGGTCGTTAGCTATTTGCTGTAACGTTGCGCTATTAACTTTTGAATAGCTAGTTTGAGTAACGTCACTGGCCGTGGAATTAGCTGAGAAAATCAAAAAAAAGGAAGCAAGAATGCTTCCTTTTAGAATTCGTGTAAACATATCTTATTTACAAGGTACGCTTACTGAATCTTGGTATTTCCACATTTTGTCTGAGCCGTAATCGGTAGACGAACCGAATACACCGCCACTAATAATGTTGATGAAAAACGCAGATTCAACTTCTTTGTTCAGGTTAACATCGGTACATTTTGCATCGTCAGCAACTAGCACTTTATCTTTGTTCTCTTTCTTAACAGTAACCACGCCAGGCACTGTTTGAGACATGCCGTCAACAGTAACGGTAGTCGTTTCACCGCTAGTTGTTGTAACGTTTATTTTGTGTGTTTCTTCGGTAAGAATGGTGGCACAACCTGAGGTAAGAATAAGGCTTGCAGCAGCTAGTCCAATTATTTTTTTCATTATTTTTCCCTTTCTGATTTTGAATGTCGAATTTTCGACGAGCGTTAATATAATGTTTACGCTATAAAAATCAAATAAAGATTGTTTCTAAATTGGTCTGCTGGTGGGAGAGGGCAAATATAAGTAAGCGTATGCGCCAAGATAATGAAGTTAGTGCCAAGTAGCCCTGGCACTAATGTAAAAAGCATTACTTTCACTTACTAACATGGCAAGTTTGGCTATTTGGCCTCCACAATTATTGCAGTAATTGTGGAGTCGCCAATGTTTTTGACTTGGTGCTCCCATTCGTCATGCCACATGACATAACCATCAGGGATTTCCAAGGTCATTGCTTTGTCAGCTGTTTTGATGATGGCTTTTCCGCCATCTTCAAAATAAACGGTTTCGGCATTGTGTTTGTGCCAAGTGTCTTCCTCGCCGGGCTGAAGCGTCATCTTTAAAACGAGCACGTTTTCGTTTTCTAAAAGAAGAGTGTAGTGCTTTGGCGATACAATATGAGCGTGCCCTGTATTGTCATCGTTCGCCATAGCACACCCAGATAACATAGCACCCGTTGTCAAAAGGGCTGCTACGAAATTAGCCACTTTTTTCATAGAAGTTCCTATTTGTGCATACCGCGAATAGGGTAGTTGTTATCAGGATTACGAATCCAGCCCAAACCACTTACTAATGTCTCTAACTCAGGTCTAACAAATGGGTTGTTAGAAATGTCAGCGACGTGCACATTACCTTCATTGTTCACAACAAACAGCGCTGGCTCAGAAAACGGGTGATCAGTTTCTTGAGGAGATCTTGGATCAGAGATATATACGCCTAATTCTTCCATCTGCTCCACCGTTAAGCCGTACGCAATTGGAAAGTTAATGTCCAACCTAGGAAGGTGACTTTCAAGCTGCGCTTTACTGTCGCCAGACACTGCAATAAGGTCTACGCCAGTTTCGGCAAGATAACCTCTAACACTCTCAAGTTGATTGAGGTATCGAGTGCAAAGTGGGCAATGTTGCCCTCGGTAAACCACTACCATTTTCCAATCAAGACCGTTCTCAGGTGTCGCTAACTTTTTAGTGTCGCCATTTAACAGCTTTGCTGAAATATCTGGAAAAACAGAACCTGCATGTAACTTATTGGTGTATCCAGTACTCATGATAAATCCTTAAAAATGCTTGTTGATGTGGGCTTCAAAACGTTTGAAATCGTTTTCTACATCGGCGTTTTTCATTACGTCAAAGCTAGCGAAGGTTTCCATTGGCTTCATTCCAAAGAACTTGAAGTTCATATGCATTGGAAACAGTAAATCGTCTACAGATTTACCTTCGAAAAACTCTTCGCTGTCGTTAAATGACTCTTCTGGAGCATTGAAGGTTAAAGACATCATATATTTAACGTCGGTAAGGGTACCGCCTGTGCCGTAGTTTTTCTTCGGCGCTTCTTCAACGCGACCGTCGCCGGCACATAGGGCGCCACCCATACCTGCAGTGTAGATTTCATCCATATACTTCTTGAATGACCATGGCACACCCATCCAGTTAATTGGTGCCTGTAGAAATACGATGTCAGCCCACTGATGATGGGCTAACTGTTCTTCAACGTTGTGCTCTTCGGCCATTGTCACTACCCGTGTGTTGTAGCCTTTAGCTTCAAGCAGCGTTACTGCTTTATCGACGAAAGAAGCGTTTAGCTTGCCTTCCGAGAAAGGGTAATACTGGTGTGCATTAATAATTAGTACATTGTTTTTACTTGTGTTGCTCATTCAAATACTCCTAATTGGTTATGTCTGAAATAGCGGTATGTTTTCTCGTTTAACTATATGTGGTATATAATAGTAACCTGTTTACAATAATCAACCAGTAGCATTTTGGTAACCTATGTGGAATATGAGTTAAATTTTGGAAAACTTAGTAAAAACAAATGGTAAAAAGAGAAAAAATTAACAGCATTATTGATAAGCCTTGCGCTATCGAAAGTGGAATGCGTTTGATTGGTGGAAAATGGAAAGCTTCAATTATCTATCACCTCAAAGATGAGCCTGTTAGATTTAATGATCTTGCAAGGATGCTAGGCGGTGCCAGTAAAAAAATTGTCGATCAAAGGCTTAAAGAACTGGAAAACGAAGGAATGGTTTTGCGAAAAGTAGTTAGCGAAAGGCCGATCGCTGTTACTTACGAGCTAACTGAGTTTGGCAGAACGGCACTACACATCTTAGAAAAGCTAAGAATATGGTCAGAAAATAATGATGTTCAAATATGAACTGGCCCACGTAAGTCTAATCGGGTCTGTTATGAGCTTTGCATAAAGCCCACTGACCCGCTTTATTACGTAATCAACCTATCTACTGTAGGTTGCAGCCTCGAGTCTCTTACTTTTCTAATCCCTTCAATATTTCATCGGTATGCTGACCTCGCCTTGGTATTCGCGCGCTTTGCTTATGAGCGCTAGGGCTACCGACAAATCGTGGTGCGGGCGCTGCCTGCATAAAACCTTCAGAGGTAGACCATATGTTTCTTGCTTTCATATGTGGGTCTTGCTGCGAATGTTCAGGGCTAAGCACGGGAGAAACGCAAGCGTCGCTATTTTCAAAGAGCTGTATCCAATGCTGTTGAGCGTGTTCAGCAAATAATATTTCCAGCTTTTCGCCCAGCTTTTTCCAAAGGGTAGGATCTTTTTGCTTACAGAATTCAGGGTCTTGTTCCAACCCTAATTTCATTAAAAAAGTCCTGTAAAATTGTGGCTCAAGGCATTGAACAGACATCCATTGACCATCAGCGCACTGGTAGCAGCGGCTCCAATGTGGGCCATCTAACATACTGTGCCCGCGTGTATCAGAGAATACGCCAAGGCCTTTCATGTACATAATTAGGTTCATCATATGGGCTGAGCCGTCTACGATAGCAGCATCAACAACAGCGCCTTTGCCTGACTTTCCTACTCTGTAAAGAGTTGATAGCACTCCTGCGACAAGATAAAGCGCCCCGCCTGCAATGTCTCCTACTAGAGTGGGCGGCGTGAACGGGGCTTGCTTGGGGGGCGATGCATACCAAAGCGCTCCAGACAATGCAATGTAGTTTAAATCATGGCCCGCTTGCTGCGCACGAGGCCCGCTTTGTCCCCAGCCGGTCACTCTTCCGTAAACTAACGCAGGATTAATTTCATGAAGATCGACGGGTCCAAGGCCAAGTTTTTCCATAGCACCAGGCCGCAACCCTTCAATAAGTACATCAGCGGTTTTAATTAGTTCGCGAACACACGCTTTGCCTTCGTCTGTTTTCAAGTTCAATAGGACAGACTTCTTTCCTCTATCGAGTAGGCTTTTTTCAGTCATCCCCTCTATGGGAACGTCTTCCCTGTGAACCACTGTTACATCCGCCCCTAGGTCTGCAAGCATCATTGCCGCAAAAGGTCCCGGACCAATGCCTTCGATTTCTATAACTTTTAAGCCATCTAACATGTTTTATCGCCTTCTCTGAAGCTTTTGGTCACATTCATTCGGTTGTTGTTCATATAACAGCACTGCTCTTTATTTACCGTTGCCAATCTGTAATTTGTGCTCAAAATTTACTTTGGTTTAACAATCTATGTTTTTACAGCGCAATTATTAATGACCAGAAAGCTCAGCATTATTGACAAAATACAACATGCTGCTGCGATATCTTTCGTGTCGTGCACGTAATCGACTTATTTGTCACTTTTAGTCAATTTATATGGTGCCTTTAGTCATCGTTTTTTCGTCCATTCTCTCTATAGTTTCAAGCAACATTTTTTTAACAAGGCCGTAGTCTCAGTGAAACAGTAATGGTTTCACCATGTACTGTGGCGTTGCTGATACAGCAAAGGGGAATGGTGTTATGGCAACACAAGCTTATATTTTTGATGCGGTGAGAACGCCACGCAGTAAGGGAAAGTCTGATGGTTCGCTTCATGAAGTGAAATCTATAGAGTTGGGTGCGGGTTTATTACGTGAATTGCAAAAACGCTACGACCTAGATACGTCCTACGTCGACGACGTAATGCTGGGTTGTACTGGTCCCATCAAAGAGCAAGGTGGCGATATTGCCAAATCAATTGTGCAGTTTGCTGGGTGGGATGAGAGTGTGGCGGGCGTACAAATGGACAGGTTTTGCGCTTCAGGCTTAGAAGCGGTCAATTCCGCTGCTCAAAATATTATGTCGGGTTGGAATCAGTTAATTGTAGCTGGTGGTGTGGAGTCTATGTCTAGGGTCCCTATGGGAGCCGCGGGGGCTTCGATGATGTATGACCCCGAGTTTGTAATGACGCAAAAAACACCACCCCAAGGTATTGGCGCTGACTTAATTGCAACCCTGGGAGGCTGGTCTCGAAATGATGTAGATAATTATGCGCTTCTTTCACAAAAACGCGCAGCTTATGCTCGAGATAATGGGTATTTCGATAGCTCAGTTGTACCTGTGCGAGATGCAAACGGCTTAATGATATTAGCTAAAGACGATTTCATTAGGGGCGATGCCACGTTAGAAGGGCTCGCCAGTTTAAAACCGTCCTTTAAAAAAATGGGCGAAATGGGAATGGACGCCACACTACTGTCGAAGTATCCGCATGTAGAGCGCATTAATCATGTCCATACTCCCGGGAATTCTTCTGGGATTGTAGATGGTGCTAGTGCCGTGCTTATTGGTAGCGAGCAAGCAGGAAAGGATTTGGGTTTATACCCTCGTGCAAGAATTGTTGCCGGAGCGGTTACCTCTACCGAGCCTTCTATAATGCTAACCGGGCCCGCGCCTGCTGCCGAAAAATGCTTAAAAATTGCGGGGCTTCGCAAAGAAGATATCGACCTCTGGGAAATTAACGAAGCCTTTGCTTCTGTGGCGCTTAGGTATATGCGTGAATTAGGTATTAATGAGGAGGTGACCAACGTTAACGGTGGTGCAATTGCCATGGGGCATCCGTTAGGTGCGACCGGCGGAATGCTCGTCAGTACCGTGTTAGATGAGTTGGAACGCCGTGAGTTAAAACGCGCAATGATTTCACTTTGTGTAGGTGGTGGCATGGGCATTTCCACCATTATCGAAAGACTGTAACCGAAGGATAATGGAGGAAAGCATGAATACTTTTAAATACCAAAAAGACGATAACGGCATTGTAGTCATTACCATGGACATGAATGGACCGGTAAACGCAATTAATGACGAGTTTTATCGCGAAATGTCGGAAGCACTAGACACTTTGGAAAAAGAAACAGATCTTTCAGGTGTTGTGTTCACTTCAGCTAAAGATACGTTTTTTGCTGGTGGTGATCTCAATATGCTCATGGCAATGGAACCAGGAGATGAGCGAAAAATATTTGATACGGTAGAGGCGAATAAGTCGTTGTTCCGTCGATTAGAGAAGCTACCGGTTCCCGTAGTGGCAGCGATAAACGGTGCAGCGTTAGGAGGTGGTTACGAGCTGTGCTTAGCGAGTAATTATCGCGTTTGTGTAGATAACCCCCGCATTGAAATTGGCTTACCAGAAGTGTCATTAGGACTATTACCTGGAGCGGGAGGCGTTGTTAGGCTTACAAACCTAATTGGGTTAGAGGCTGCGCTTCCAATGCTTCTTGAAGGTAAAAAAGTCAGACCGCAGCAAGCTTTGAAAACTGGGTTAATTGACGCCACTGTACAGAGCAAAGATGAGCTTATTTCACATTGCAAAGCCTGGCTTGTTAACAACAAAGATAACGGTGAAGTCGCTATTCAGCCTTGGGATAAAAAAGGTTTTAAAATACCCGGCGGAAATATTAACAGGCCATCCATCGCGCAAACTGTAGCAATGGCGCCGCATATGCTTCTTAAGAAAACCAGGGGCTTGTTACCCGCGCCAGAAGCGATTTTAGAAACAGCAGTACAAGCGGTTACCGTTAATTTTGATACGGCACTTAGAATAGAGTCCAGAAAATTTGCCTCTTTGCCAGTTACGCCTGAAGCAAAGAATATGATGTCAGCTTTTTTCTTCCAATTGAATCAGATTAATGGTGGTGGAAGCCGCCCTGACGTGAAAACAAAGTTCACATTCAAAAAGATTGGGGTAATTGGTGCTGGCATGATGGGGCAAGGCATTGCTGCAGTAGCGGCAGGTTTAGGTATTGAGGTCGTGTTAAAGGACGTGTCTATTGACGCAGCTGAGAAAGGTAAAGCTTATACGGCCAAAGTTTATGACAAGAAAATAGCAAGAGGCCGAGCAACTGAGCAAGATAAAGAGCAAGCTCTCTCACTTATCATTGCTACTGATAATGATGAAGACTTGAAAGGCTGTGAACTTGTTGTAGAGGCTGTTTTCGAAGACATGTCGCTGAAGCACAAGGTGCTTACAGGCTCAGAGCAATTTCTTACCGAAGATGGAATTTGGGCTTCTAACACCTCAACACTTCCTATCACCCAACTGGCTGAACCTAGTCACAAGCCTGAAAATTTCATTGGGCTGCATTTCTTCTCTCCCGTAGACAAAATGCCGCTGGTAGAAATAATTTGTGGCGAAAAAACGAGTGACGCTACCCTCGCAAAAGCATTCGATTTCGTCCAGCAGATAAAGAAAACCCCCATCGTCGTTAATGACAGTGTTGGGTTTTTTACTTCCAGAACCTTTGCCTCGCAATTGCAAGAGGCAGCAACTATGGTCAGTGAGGGTATTCATCCAGTCAGAGTTGATAATTTAGGAAAAGCTATTGGGATGCCCGTAGGCCCACTAACGGTAAATGACGAAGTAAGCTTAACGATTGGTATCAAAGTACGAGAAACGCAAGTAGCCGCCGGCTTGATAAAGGCTGAGGATGATCGCTGGCCTGAAGGGAACAAACTCATCGAAAAACTTGTGAAGGAACACAATCGCGGTGGCCGCTATCACGGTGAGGGCGGGTATTTTAATTATGTTGATGGTGACAAGGCAATTTGGCCTCAATTACTTGATATGTATTACGACTCAACCGTCGACATTTCCGATAATGACATCAAAGACAGGCTGTTGTTTATAAACGTAATAGAAAGCTTGCTGTGTTTGGAGCAGGGTGTGTTGAAATCAGTGGCCGATGCCAATATCGGCAGTATCTTTGGGATAGGTGCACCCATTTGGACAGGCGGATACATTCAATTTGTTAATAGCTATGGGCTTGAGCGCTTCCAAGCCAGGTGTGAAGAGCTTGCTGAAAAATATGGTGAGCGATTTAAAGCCCCCGCCATTGTAGGAAAGAAAATAGCAGCAGGTGAATTATTTCTTTAGAAATACTTCACCTATTTCTTCGGACAACATCGCTTTACATTTTCAGACTGAAGGGGCGTGTAGCATGAGCCAGTTAAAAACACCGTTAGACTATTTCTATTATTGGGAAGAAAAAACACCTACTGACATATTTCTGAGGCAGTCCTTAGGCAATGGGCAGTGGAAGGAGTACTCATGGTCAGAAGTAGGAGAGAGAGTTAGAAAAATAGCTAGCTTTATCCATTCTCGTAATCTTCCTCCTCAAAGCAAAATAGCGCTTTGGTCAGCAAATTCAGCTGATTGGATCATGGTAGATTTGGCTATCATGCTAAGTGGGCACATCAGCGTGCCCTTATTCCCCAATCAATCAGTTAAGGCCGCTAATCATGTACTAAAAGAATGTGATGTGTCGCTAATGTTTGTTGGTGAGTGTGGGCAAGAGCAAAAGTTTGCAGAATGGAATACGGCAAACGTTACCCTAGTGGGCATGCACGGCTGTTCGATAGCGGTAGACCACAATTTAGCGCAAATTCAGCAGACGTTTGGTCTTGTGTTAAGCAACCCAAAAGCAGAGCTCGATAGTCTAATGACGATAGTGTATTCATCCGGCACAACGAGTATGCCAAAAGGCGTTATACACTTGTATTCTGCGCCGGCAAAGGTAACGCCCTCTATCGCCAAGGAGTTCAAAATTTCACGAGAAGAAGGGTATAGAGCCTCACTTTTCTCTTTTTTGCCACTGGCTCATATGGCAGAGCGTGCCCTTGTCGAATTTACGGGCCTATATAGTAATGCTTGTATTTCATTTTCTGCAGGTCTCGACTATTTTAGTGACGAAATCGTAAGCGTGCAGCCTACATTTTTCTTTGCAGTTCCAAGGCTGTGGGACAAGTTTAAAATGTCGGTAGATAGCAAAATTCCCCCTGAGGCACAGGCTGCATTGAGTGAAGAGGATAAGCACAAAATACGATATATGTTGGGCCTCTCTAGAGCTGATATGATCTTGAGCAGTTCAGCGCCGCTACAGCCAAAAGTACACCAGTGGTACTTAAATATGGGAATCAAAGTAAGAGAAGTTTACGGAATGACCGAGACTTTTGCGACAGGGACGGGATGCTTTGAGGAAATACCCGCTTCGGGAACGGTAGGGAAACCTATTGGTGATATCGTAGAGGTCAAGCTGTCCGATGAAAACGAAATACTGATGCGATCTGAGGGCATGATGCTTGGCTATTACAGAGCCGAAGAAAAAACGCTGAGCGTGCTTAAAGATGGGTGGTTTCACACGGGAGATTGCGGTACTTATGACGAGAATGGCAACCTAGTGGTAACCGGACGTAAAGGAGATGAATTCAAAACAGCCAAAGGAAAATTTATCCATCCGGTGCCGTTAGAAAAATGCTTTAGCGGTGTACCGGAGATAGAGCAATTTATCGTCGTAGGGCAGGGGCTTAATCAACCAATTTTGTTAGCCACACGCTCTGAATCTGCTTGTTTATTAACAAACAGTGAGTTGCGCGATAAGCTGAAGCATTATTTGTCGAAAATAAACACCACACTTGCCCCTTACGAGCGCATTTCGCATATTTTAATTACTCGGGCTGCGTGGACAATTGATAACGGAATGTTAACCCCGACCTTGAAATACCATCGAAAAACCATTGAAAGCTGCTTCAAGCCAGATGCCCTAAAATGTTGTGAAAACAAGGAAGAGGTTGTCTTTGTTTAATATCGAGACCCCTTGTACTACATGTATTCGATACGGTATTGATAGGATCAATGTATGAGAGTGTTCTAACTTTAAGCCAATGAAGAAAAAGCAATCGTTACAAAAAGCAGCCTTACAACACCTGTTTGCTGGCTATGAAAAACATGGGCTCTCGATTAAAGCGTTGTTTACCGAGTTGGGTTATGACGCAGAAGATTTTGAGGAAGCGAGTTTTAGATTGCCGTCAGAAAAGTTGGGAAAACTGGTTCGACTGGCAGCAATCAAACTCAACGATGAAACCATAGGCTTTTTTGAACGGCCCACAAAACTAGGTGGCGTGAAGATAGGTGTGCTGTATGCCTTACGAGGTAAAACACTGCGAGATGCGTATTTCAGACTATTTAAATATCTAATGTTATTGCATGACGATTTAGATATAAAACTTGTTGAGAGTGGTGAAGAAGCGAATATTGTTATTAACATAAAGCGAGAAGAGTCGGATGCAGACATGCTGGTTTATATCACGCTTATGTTGTTTGTATTTAGATGGTCGTCTTGGGTAACGAATCATCGAATATCGCTTAATCGCTTGAATTTCAGTGGTAAAAAGTCGACTTACTCACACGATTTAGACTCTGCTTTTCCCTGTCGTCACTATTACGAAAGGCCGCAGACGGAACTAAGTATTCATCGAAGCGACCTAGAATTACCTGTTACTCAAAAAGAAGAAAGTGTTACTCCGTTTATAAATTCCCTTTCTAACTTACTCATTAACCGCATGTCTGACGCCAGCATTACGGCGCAAATTAAACGCATGTTAAGAGAGTGCGACAATCTAGAAAATTTACCACTCAAAAAGGTGGCTGATGATCTGAATAAAAGCCCGCAGACTGTTCGTCGCTATCTTGCCCAAGAAAATACAAGTTATGCTGCATTAAAAGAAAGCGTTAGAAAAGATATTGCAACCTACCACCTTACGCAAAAAGACACCTCCATTAAAAATATTGCCTATCTGGTCGGTTTTTCAGAACCCAGTGCCTTTATACGCGCATTTAAGAAATGGACTGGCCTCACTCCTGGGGAATGGCGCGCACGTCAATGATCGTTTTGGTCTATTCTCTGGCGCTTTCGGTCATCGGTAAGCACTAATTAGGTTGTTAACATGTTGTGAAAATTACATTGAACGTTGGAGTAGGACCATGTTACCGAGAACCTTATTTAGTTCTGAGCACGAGATGCTGCGTGATAGTTTTAGAAAATTCTTACAAACTGAAGCCGTTCCCCATTACGAAAAATGGGAAAAGGTTGGGCAGGTTGATAAATCAATTTGGAAAGCGGCGGGCGAGCAGGGCTACTTAGCACCGCTCGTTTCAGAGGAATATGGCGGGCTGGGTCTAGACTTTCTATACAACGTTATCCTTACAGAAGAAATCGGCAGACTTGGGCTCAATGGAATAGGTTTCCCATTACACTCTGACATTGTCGTTCCTTATCTATCGAGATTAGGCACTGAAGAGCAAAAACAAAAATACCTTCCTGCGTGTGTTTCCGGCGAAATAGTGACGGCAATCGCTATGACAGAACCAGGAACAGGGTCTGATTTGCAAGGAATCAAAACTACAGCAAAAAAAGAGGGTGATGATTTTATTATCAACGGAAGTAAAACGTTTATTACGAACGGTCAATTAGCTGACTTAGTTATTGTTGTCGCAGTAACCGACCCAACCGCTGGCGCAAAGGGTTTAAGTTTAATACTCGTTGAAGCGAATACACCCGGCTTTGAGCGAGGTTCAAATTTAGCGAAAATTGGCATGAAGTCTCAGGATACTTCGGAATTATTTTTCAATGATGTGAGAGTGCCTCAGTCTAATTTGCTTGGGCCAGAGGGAAGTGGCTTCGCGCAATTAATGGCAGAGTTACCACAGGAGCGCTTAACAATCGCCGTGCATTGTATGGCAATGTGTGAATCTGTTTTAGCGCAAACCGTTGAGTATGTTAAAGAGAGAAAAGCGTTTGGCCAAAATATAGGGGCATTCCAAAACACCCAGTTCGTTTTAGCAGATTTAGACACTGAAATTGATGCGGCCCGCGCTTTTACAGACCGCTGTATTGAATTACATTTGACGAAAGACCTCACTACAGAACTTGCATCAAAAGCTAAATTATTGGTGACTGAACTACTCGGAAAAGTGGTTGATAAGTGCCTACAACTTTACGGTGGATACGGTTACATGCTGGAGTACCCCGTCGCAAGGGCATACGCAGACGCGCGCGTTATGCGAATTTATGGCGGTACAAGTGAAATTATGAAACTTATTGTTGCTAGGCAGCTGCTAAAATAGCTACTTAATACACTGATTAGCCTTTAACGTTGGCTTGACGGCAACAACCGCTATAGACGGCTTATGCTGTATGCGGTTGGCCCTCAAGCCGTTAGCGTTAAGGAAGCCGAGGCATCGTGTTACTCATGATGCCAAGTATACCCTGTTCGTCTACGCTCTAATTTACCGTCAGATTTCAAACAGCATATCTGTGCGAATAATGTATTTAACGCCCTTTGTTATTGGCGTTGAACTGTGTAAACAGTGCAATGAATGATGTCCATGTGGAAATAAGAGCACTCCGCCAGCAGGCGTTCGCACATTAACTTGTGCTTGTCTGTCACCTCGTTTTGCTGGCTTTCCCGGCTGGTCAGCATTAACCAAAAACTGTGTTTCTCCTCCTTCGAAATTGTCGTTAAGCAAAATAAGAAACGTCATTTTGCTATACCTGTCTGAATAGGCGTTATGAATTAATGTGTCTCCTTCCACCTTAGAGCCAGGCCAGTCACCATCAATATGATATTTGAAATAATCACCTTCTTGATATCGGTAAAACCGAAAGCGAGTATTGATACCCAGCGGTTTTTTACCGTCGAATATGGCAAGGTTTTGCTGAGTTAAAGACTCAATGCGCTGCCATATCAAGCGCTCCGTAGCATCATGGGGTTCTAGGGATTTTCCCCTCTAAAAAGACATAATCCTCTGTAGACCACACCAATAAATGGCTGCGGAGGTGGGTTACTACTTATAAGTGTGGCAAATTAGGTAAATATCGTACATT
>JAXHTT010000037.1:0-27692 GCA_034190055.1 Pseudomonadota bacterium
AGTAGAAGATGCAATGGAAGATTACGGACGTTTTATTACCACACAGCCTCGCTATAGCCATGCTGTGGAAAATGCTTCAGATGCTGCGCGTTATACAAGTGCGCTCCAAGACGCCGGTTACGCTACTGACCCAGAATATGCCAGTAAGATAATGGCTGTTTACAACAGCGAGCGTCTTAACACGTTAATGCCATAGTTTAGGGCCATAGTTCAGGTGCTATAGGTGAGGAGAATACAGTGAGTTCTGTTGATTTATATTCATTAGCCACAAGTGGCGTAAACGCTAGCAACAAGTTACTTCAAACTACGAGTAACAACATTGCTAATGTGAATACGCCTGGCTATGTTCGTGAGCGCACTGAGCTTCAAAACAGTCAAGTATTTGGTGTTGAGATTGGCAACACCGAGCGGGTAATCAACGTATTTGCACAGAACCAGTTACGTCGCGATATTACTGCAGTGGGTGAGCTCGAAGCGTTTTCTAGTAAAACTACGGCAATCGACAATCTTTTAGCCAGCGAAGCTAACTCGATTTCAAAGGGGCTAAGCGAATATTTTTCTGCGTTACAAACTGCCGCTGATGACCCCACAAATCTTGCATCTCGCGAACAGGTACTAAGTAAATCTGAATCACTTTACAACCGTATGAGGACGCTGTCTGACTATATGCTAGAAAAAGAAGAGGAACTCAATTTGGAGTTCACTTCAATGGTTAACAGAGCGAATACTTTAATAGGCAACATTGGTGATTTAAACCGCAATATTGTGATTGCCAACGGCAACAATACGAGCGACCAACCCAGTGCGTTGCTAAACGAGCGAGATCAGGCCATAGACGAGCTTGCCTCAATAATGGGTATCACGGTAAAAGAAAGCACTACCCAAAATGGCGCAGTTACTATTAATCTCACATCGGGCGAGTCTCTCGTACTAGAAAACGGTGCATTTAATCTCTTTGAGTTAAGCTCTAGTGCCGATTTAACGACAAAAGAAATAAAGTTAGAAACTGACTTTGGTTCACAAACAAAGAACAATGCATCGTTACGAATTTTGGAAAGTGACCTTGGCGGCGCATTGGGTGGATTGTTCGAATATCGCAACGAAGTGCTTGGGCCGACAATGCGTGACGTCGGTCAACTGTCGGTTGCGTTCGCTGATGCGATGAATACTCAAAATAAATTGGGTATGGATTTAGACGGTCAAATTGGCGGTAATATTTTTGATATTCCTTCGTTCAGAGGCTTAGCCTATGAAGACACGAATGGCGACTACGTAGTTACAGCACAGATAACTGAAGGAAAAGGCGCTGAGTTAACCGACGCTGATTACAAAATTGAAGTGACGGCGGTTGCTGCTGGTGTACCCAGCGAAATAGAAATCACATTTTTAAATCCAGACGGCACGCCTAAAAAAGATGGCTCAGGTAATGACATTATTTTTTCTAACGTTGCTATATCGCCTGGTTTTAATGAACTGCCTGGTGGTATTGAAATAGACTTTGCAGGGAGTGACCCCTATACCATTGGTAACGAGTTTCTGATTCAGCCAACCAAAGACGTAGCTTCAAAGATAAGTTTAGCCACTAATCGTCCAGAAGATTTAGCCTTTGCAAACCCAGTAAGAGCTGGGGCTGATAGCACTAACTTGGGCAGTGCCAATGTAACAGATGTAACTGTATCAAATACGGAATTGGGCTCTTCTGCTTTTGATGGTGCGGGTGGCCTTTTAAACTCAGCTCCCGCTCAAATTAGCTTTACCGCTGCAGATACCTACGAGGTATTAGATGGAAGCGGTACAGTGTTAGCAACTGTCACAGGAACAACAAATTTAAATAATCTTATTACTCAGGCAGGAATAAGCCCAGACCCTGGTTTTGATCTCAGTTTAGACGGTGTACCAAAAGCAGGGGATAGCTTTTCAATTAGCTATAATACAGATGGCTTTAACGACAACAGCAATGCGCTTAATTTAGCTGCTCTTCAAAATGAAAACAAAGTACAGGTGAGTAGCGAAGCGACGAATAGGCCTAGAACCTTTCAAGATGCCTATGCGTCTATGGTAGGGCGCATTGGTGAAGATGCATCAATGGCCAGTGTCTCATTGGCGTCAGCTGAAGCGATGAAAGTACAGTCGCAAAACTGGTTTGAGTCTGTTTCAGGCGTAAGCTTAGACGAAGAAGCGGCAAACTTGATAAAATATCAACAGAGTTATGCTGCTGCAGCACGTATCTTGTCTACGGCTCAAGAATTATTCAATACCATTTTGCAGTCAGCAAGGTAGGTGAACTATGCGTATATCAACGAATCAAATTTATGATCAAAACATGCGCTCGATTATGCAAAATCAGGGCGACTTGGCAAAGACCCAAGAGCAACTTGCTTCCGGTAAACGCATCATTACGCCCAGTGACGACCCTGTTGGCGCTGCGAAGGTACTTCGTTTAACCGAAGAAATTGATGAGCTTAATCAGTTCCAGCGGAATAACGATTTGGTAACAGGCTCACTTGAGCAGCAAGAGGCGGTGCTAACGAACATTACTGATTCTATCAACCGTGCCCGCACTCTTATCGTTCAGTCTGGCAATGGCATATTGTCTGACCCAGATAAGCGCGCAATTGGCGCTGAATTAGAGCAAATCAAACTCGAAGTGTTTGATCTGATGAACACCCAAGATGCAGACGGCAATTATTTATATGCAGGTTTTCAATCTGGCAATCAGGCGTTTGAATATAATCCCGCTGCGGGTGGGAATGCCATTACCTTTGCAGGCGACCCCGGTGTGAGCTTTGTTCAGCTATCTAATAGCTCGAAGATTCAATCAACCAGTAACGGATATGAAGTTTTTGAAAACGTGCTATCGCGATTTAAATTTTCAGTTGATGGCTCTACTGGCGCTACGATAAATACAGCCGCGGTTAAGCAGCAGGGCACATTTGATACCTTTTTTGACAAAAATTATGACCCGGTCAATGCTGCAAATAACGATTATCGCATTAATTTTTTAGCGTCAGGGCAAGCTGAACTTGTCAACCAAGGAACCGGTACGGTTGTCGATTCTGTTTCCTATACCTCTGGTCAACCTTTCACCATTAAAGGAATGGAATTCGACGCCACAGCAGCGCCTGGTGATAGCATCGATCTATCGTTTGATGCTCCTGAGAAAAAAAGCATGGCCCAGTCAATTCACGAAATTCAAACCATTCTGATGGATTCTACGATTGACAATTCAGCGCTTCAAGAGTCGATTGCAGATGCATTAGTGGGTTTAGATAACGGGCTTGAAAAGCTTTCCTTAGAACGGGCTTCCATCGGTAGCCGTTTGAATATCGCTGAGAGTACTTATGAAAGTAACCTTGATATGGAAATTGCGGCAAAGGCACAGCGCTCATCTATTCAGGATGTGGATTATGCAGAAGCATCGACTGAGTTCGCAAAGCAAGAAACTGCATTGAGTGCAGCGTTAGCAACGTTTCCTAAAGTAGCTAACTTGTCGCTATTTGATTTTGTTTAGCGGTCATAGTTTATCAAGTTATTAATGCCGCTCAAGTACGCCATATAAACTCTGGCTTGATTGTCGATGTGGCAAGAGTAGTAAGAGATATAAAGGTTGTCTCCTTCCATCACCAAGCCCGGATAACTTGTATCTCCTCCGCTTGGCAGCGTTTTTAGTTCAGTTAATATTTTTGTTACGCTATCAAATAGCCATACCCTGGTTGTAAATTGATGTGACCCCCAATCTATATGTCGTCCTGCAACGATATATAGATTTTCACTTAACTCCACGGCTGCGGGACCGCCAATATAGATCCCCAAATCATGCCAGTTCCATTTGGTATAAGGCGGTTTTGACGTACCAAATTGCGCACTGAAAGTATCGGCATCTCGTCTTAAAAATACCGAGGCATTTCCGTAATCATCAAACAAGATTGTGCTTTCATTGGGGTAACCTTTACCTTGTTTGTCCAAACAAAAGGCCTCCTCCTTGTGAACGTGCATTGAACGCGTTGGGTCACCCTTATAGAGCGAAACTGAGTTCGCTCGTCGATTGTACGCAAAACCATAAGCTTCTGAGTTATAAAAAGTATTGTTCCACAACCACCAACCGCTTCTACCGTGACTATTCCCTGTAGACCAAGAATAGCCGGTGGTTGAGAAAAAAGTCACCATTTTTGTGACCACGTTTCTATTATCAAGGAAGGATTTTGCATAGGTGGTAAGCATGAGACGAGAGCCATCGTACGAGAATTTCGGATCGCGTAGGTCTGCATTATTCTCTCTAATAATTATTCTGTTGCGAACTTGAAACGAAGCTTTATCAAGAGTTAATACAATAACCACTCCGTCAGTACTGACATGGTCGGTAGCTTGTCGGTAGCAACACATCAATGTTTTACGACTTTTGTCGAACGGATTTTCAATCAAATCAGTGAAAGCGCAATGCGCTGCAGGCTTTGATACACGTTTTATATCCAGTAGCTTCAAACTTTTTTTCACGTCAAATCTTCCTTAAAAATCCTTTAGTTATGCGGTGCTTCAATTTCATTGCGCGGCAATATCTTACCGCTTATCGGCAAAAATCGTAATTTTTTCTAAAGGGAATCTAATTAGTGTCGATACAGTTTCTGAGAGAGCCAGTTCATCAATTACCCCTCAGGTCTTGATGACTACTAAAACAAAACGTCGGCAAAGCCGACAGCCAGCGCACGCTGGACTGAGAGTGTAGGAGAGACTTTATGTCTATGTTCGTTAATACCAATGTATCCTCATTGAATGCCCAGCGTCAGCTTTTTGATGTTAGTAATTCTTTGAGTACGTCTTTTGAGCGTTTATCTTCAGGCTTCCGTATCAACAGTGCTGCTGATGATGCTGCAGGTCTTCAGATTACAGACCGTTTGACTTCGCAGGTTCAAGGCTTGAACCAAGCGGTTCGTAACGCCAATGACGCAATTTCGCTATCGCAAACCGCTGAAGGGGCGCTACAGGAAACGACGAATGCGCTTCAACGTATTCGTACGCTAGCCGTACAAGCACAAAACGGTATCAATAGTTCAGCAGACCGTGTAGCACTACAGGAGGAAGTTTCAGCACTTCGTCTTGAAATGTCTAGAATAGGCGGTACAACCGAGTTCGGTGGTGTGAGCATCTTAACAGGTGGTTTTTCTGCAGCATTCCTTGTGGGAGCTAACGGTGGTCAAAACATCAGCGTTAATATTTCTCGTGCTGGTGGCTTTGGCGCATCAGGTCTAGGCATAGATGGAAACGTTCTGTCTGCAGGTGGTGCTTCAGCAATGCTTTCTGACGTTGATGCTGCGCTATCGATAATTGGTAGTACGCGTGCTGAATTAGGTGCGCTTCAGAACCGATTCCAATCAACTATTCGTAACTTGAGCAACATCTCAGAAAATGTTTCTGCAGCACGTTCTCAAATTAAAGATACTGACTTTGCAACTGAAACAGCAAATCTAACACGTAACCAGATTATTCAGCAGGCTAGTACAACTGTATTAGCTCAGGCAAATCAGCGTCCACAGGCAGCGTTGCAGCTACTTGGATAAAAATAAAGTAAAAAGTGGAGTCAGGAGGTAGTGCTCTAGTCCACGTATAATGAAAGCTGGCTCATTAGAAGCCAGCTTTTTTGTTTCCTCTCTGTGCTCGCTTAGCATATGCCCCTCCCCAATCCGTGTAATTTCTTTTCGTAAACTTCTAATAAATAAATGTTTTTTGTTCTTTTGAGCGTTGTTTTTTAAAAAGAGTAAAAAAAAACCTAAAGGAAAACTTCTACCTGGACGATAACTATTACAAAGGGGAGATAAAGTTAAGATAGTCTTCCTGAAGGATAAAATAATAATAAAAGTCCGGTTTATAAGTAATTAAATTAAGATTTATGAAACTGGGTTGTGAATTTAAAGTTAGGAAAATCAGTGCTTTATTCGCAAATAATAAATTTAAATAGATTACTAAAGTATTTTTTATTTAAGGCGATAAAAGATAAGGTTTGCTAAAAAGGTTGGAGCTGCTAACCGGCGAGAATGAAGCCAGGAGGTAGTGAGAGGTTTGAGGTCTGGAACAACAAACCCACCGGCCAGCAAAGAGAACAAAGTTCTCTACTTAGCAAGATTCATTGGTAGTGTGCCAATGAAACGTCAGATTAGATCTGACACCTTTTCTAAAGCACAGGCTATGCCAAATATTTAAAAACAATCGCGCAAATAATAAAAGCAATAGCGCAAAACTCGAAACTGTTAGGAGAGACCCCATGAGTCTATTTGTTAATACCAATGTGTCATCACTGAATGCACAACGCCAATTATTTACAACAGGCAATAACTTAAGCACCGCATTTGAGCGACTTTCATCAGGTTACAGAATTAACAGCGCCGCAGATGACGCAGCCGGTCTTCAGATTACCGACCGTATGACGTCTCAAATCCAAGGCTTGAATCAAGCTGTGCGTAATGCAAATGACGGGATCTCTCTTGCACAGACAGCAGAGGGTGCCCTACAAGAGACCACTATGGCTCTGCAACGTATTCGTACTTTGTCAGTTCAAGCGCAAAACGGTATCAACAGCTCTGCAGACCGCGTAGCGCTGCAAGAAGAAGTATCTGCATTACGTCTAGAACTTTCTCGAATTGGTTCTACTACAGAATTTGGTGGCGTTAGCCTTCTCACTGGTGGCTATTCAGCGGTGTTCTTAGTAGGCGCTAACGCGGGTCAAAAGATCAGCGTAAATCTTTCGCGCACTGGTGGCTTTGGCGCATCAGGTTTGGGAATAGATGGAAATGTTCTTTCAGCAGGTGGCGCATCAGCAATGCTCTCAGATATCGATGCGGCTCTTTCAATTATAGGAAGCACACGTGCTGAACTTGGTGCTACGCAAAATAGATTTCAATCGACAATTCGTAACTTAAGCAACATTGCAGAAAATGTTTCTGAGGCAAGATCTCGAATCAAAGACACTGATTTCGCGACAGAGACTGCAGAATTGACTCGTAATCAGATTCTTCAGCAGGCAACAACGACAGTTCTATCGCAGGCGAATCAGCGTCCACAAGCAGCATTATCGCTACTAGGTGGTTAATAGTAGGATAGGCGTTATTTGGAAAGGAGTTGAGAGGCCATTCCTAAACAAAACGGGCGGTCATAAGACCGCCCGGTAATAAAACGCCGACTAACAGGACTGAGAGTGTAGAAGTGTTGGTTGAGAGGCCAGTTTATCCTACTTAAACCCTGCCAGCCGACATAAAACTGAATTTGCTCAATCTCCTAACTTGGGCGAATTGACCGAGATACTTGTCTCGGTCTTTTTTTGTACATCGATACGATGTCAATCTCAATTAAATTCCTCCGTTGGAATCCAATTACATTTTTCTGACACCTACATCAAAATGTATTTATTACAATGCATCTTCAATGCCAAGTTGTGATTTTTGGCTTTTAATTGACTTTATTTAGTCCGTAAAGATTCAATAAGAACTTTCTCATCATTTAGTCCAGCCGTTTGCCAATTTAGTATAATCTGCACTCAAATTGTTTTGCGTTATCGTATTGATAAAACTTTTTCGTTGTTATGAAAAATAAATATGATTATAAAACAATAGCTTGTGACGGTTGCGGTTTTTTTATAGAAAAAAAAGCAAAAAAAACTAAAGACTCTAAAGGAACGGCCGATACCTATAGTTGAGGGGTAATTTACTTTACTTTTAAACGAGGTGCTAGTGAGGAGTAGTGACCATGCTAGCGTGAACTGGAAAGATTTGATTTAGCTTAGTGAGCTATCGAATCTCTAGGAGGTAATCCAATGTCTTTATTTGTGAATACAAATGTGTCTTCGCTTAATGCACAGCGTCAACTTTTCGACGTTAGCAGCAAGCTAAACACGTCATTTGAACGTTTATCGTCAGGTTTCCGCATAAATAGTGCTGCAGATGACGCTGCTGGTCTTCAGATTACAGATCGACTTACATCACAAGTTCAAGGTTTGAATCAGGCGGTAAGAAACGCAAACGACGCGATATCACTGACACAAACCGCCGAGGGCGCACTGCAAGAAACGACCACTTCATTACAACGTATTCGCGTACTTGCAGTTCAAGCGCAAAACGGTATCAATAGTTCAGCTGACCGTGTTGCACTTCAAGAGGAAGTGTCTGCACTACGTCTCGAAATGTCTCGTATTGGTGAAACTACGTCTTTTGCGGGCGTAAGCTTACTGAGTGGTGGATATTCTGCTGTGTTTTTAGTTGGTGCAAATGGTAACCAGAACATCAGCGTAAACTTATCTCGTGCTGGTGGTTACGGTGCTTCTGGCTTGGGTATTGACGGCAATGTTTTATCTGCTGGTGGGGCTTCAGCGATGCTGTCTGATGTTGACGCTGCATTGTCTATTATAGGTAGCTCGCGAGCTGAATTAGGTGCGTTGCAAAGCCGCTTTCAATCTACGATTAGAAACCTAAGCAATATTTCTGAAAACGTTGCAGCTGCTCGTTCTCAAATTAGAGATACTGATTTTGCATCTGAAACAGCCGAGTTAACGCGAAACCAGATCATACAGCAAGCGTCAGTTTCCATTCTAAGCCAGGCAAATCAGCGTCCACAGACTGCGCTTTCATTGCTTGGATAGGCTATACTAATTAACATTGGCTTAATTAAAAGCTGACGGATACTTGCATTTTTGTGGGTGTCCGTTTTGTCATTTAATTGAGGAGGCATAGAGTGGATATTCAAAATACCCTAAATGGTCAGCCTTTTGCACAGCGATCGGGTTCATCTGCTGCGTCCATAGTTTCAGAGCGCAGTGGGCAAAGCGACGTCGTTCCGCTTGATTCACCAGCTCAACGTGGTGAGAGAAGCGCGGATTTATTGGAAAATACCGAGCTTCGTAGAGAAGGTGACGCATCGCAAAATTCTTCTCAAGGTTCGTCGGATCAAGCCGATAACCAACAAAGAGAGGTGACAGGAGAGGCGTTAAGACAAGCTATCTCCGATGTTGAGTCTTTTTTGCAAGTTCAAAATAGAGATTTAGCATTTTCGATAGATGAAGACACCGCACGTTCGGTTGTGACCGTCATTGATGGGCAATCTGGCGACGTAATACGGCAAATTCCTTCCGAAGAAGTGTTAGCACTTGCCGAGCGGATACAGGAATTGCAACAGGATGTTGGTGTAAGTGTCGGGGTATTCATAAATAACGAAGTTTGAATATGAGGTAAGCTATGACTATTAGGTCGTTAGGTGTAGGTTCTGGTCTAGCATTAGACGATTTAGTGCAGCAGCTAATTAGTGCAGAGCGTAAGCCTAAGGAAGACAGGCTTAATGCGCGAGAAGAAGCAGTAGAAGCAGAAATCTCTGCGCTTGGGTCTATTAAGTCAAAGCTATCTGAATTTAAAGATGCCGTTGATGACCTTAGAACGGACAGTGACATTAATGGCCGTGAACCAACGATAACCAACCCTTCAGAAGATGACGATGTGCTTTCGGCAGATGCAACGAGTTCTGCATTGCGCGGCGAATATGACATCATAGTCCAACAACTTGCGGCGGGAAGTCGTATTACAACTGATGCTGGCGCATTTGCTTCTAGCAGTGATCCATTACTTTCTGGCGGCACGGGTTCTCTAACCTTTAGTGTTGGCGCTACTGATTCGTTCACAATAAATATCGATGCCACCACGACACTAGCTTCATTGCGTGAGCAGATAAATAGTTCAGAAGATAACTTTGGTGTGACAGCCAACATTATCGAAACAGGTACAGGGGCAGGGCCTCGACTCGTTTTTGTTTCCGAGAAAACAGGCGCGGGCAATGATTTGGTCATTAATAATGACACAGGAAACGCTGAATTAGACCGTTTATCGACTACTGGTGGCACTGCAAATATTTCCCCAGCTAATATAGAGTCTGCGCGAAATGCGATAGCGCTAGTTGATGGTATTGAAGTGCAAAGTGATAGCAACGAGTTCGACAACACTATTCAGAATGTCTCTTTCACAGTTAACGAACTATCTCCGAATGATAATGCCGGTAATCCGGTTGCTACGAAGCTGAGCATTGGTTTTGACAAAGAAGGCCTAGAGCAGAAAATTAGAGACTTTGTAGATAATTATAATTCTCTAGCAGACGAGATAGAAAAGCTCACAAAATACGGTTCGTCTGAGCTAGAAGACGACGGTGCACTGGCTGGTGATGCGTTACTGCGTAGCATTCAGTCTGGATTAGCGTCCATTGTGGGTGACAGTGTTAGTACCTCTAAATTAGGCGGCTTGTTCAGGCTTGGCGTTGAACTAGATGAGGACGGTAGGTTAGAAATTGCCTCGAGTGATTTTGGATTAGGATCTGGTGAAGAGCGCTTGAAAGATGCGTTAGAAGATGATTTTGACGATATTGCGACGCTTTTTACTGATGAAAACGAAGGAATTGCCGTTAAACTCTATAACTTTGTTGACGAGTTTTCTGCTTCAGATGGCTTGATTAGCTTGCGAGAAAAGTCAGCAAAAGATGCGCGTGAAAGTGTATTTGCGGACAGAGAAACACTAGAATTACGAATGATAAGCTTCGAACAAATAGTACGCGGTAAGTACTTGAATTTAGATCAAACTGTTTCCCAGTTGAATCGTACTGGTTCTGCATTGCTTGCGGCGTTATAGAGATAGATAGGAGGTTATATGTCACTTAAAGGTATTAATGCGTACCGTAAAGGTAGCTTAAAACAAGACGTGGCCAATGCGGACCCGCACAAACTTACTTTAATGCTTATTCAAGGCGCACTAGATCGCATTGCCTTTGCGAAAGGAGCAATGGAGCGCGGTGAATATGCCTCTAAAAGCGAACTAATTTCTAAAGCGAGCGCCATTATTTTGCATCTTCGCGATACCTTAGATATGGAAGCAGGGGGCGAAGTATCAGAAAACCTTTTTGCACTGTATGACTATATGATTACGCGCATAGGTGAGGCTCACGTACAGAATGACTTGAATATTTTGGATGAAGTATCTACTCTTCTTACACCTATTCGAGATGCTTGGGTTCAGATCCCTGAAAGTGCAAGAGCTGAGGCTTATGAAAAACAGCGTCAAAACCGTGAAGCCGTGTGATCAATAATAAAGTTCCCGACTTAAACCATTCCTATTCCCCCCTTTTTCTTCGCATATTAAACAAGCACATTATAGATAGTCTTGTAGAAGAAGAAGGGGACGACGAGTTCGCAACTCTATCCCACCTTATCACCATTAGGCACAAAATCATTTTACGTGAGCTAAAACGCTTACCTTATGAAGAGCGTAAAGAATTCGCGCGGAACGAAAATGAAGTCCAGCGTCAATTAGATGATATGGCAAATAAATTGCTAAAAGCCTACAAAGATAAATTGCTCGAGTTCACCAGAGCAAAAGCAGCATTAAAGAGATATGAGTAGAAGATGCGTAAAGCCATACAGCTATTTTTAGATAAAGATGAAGAACTTCAAAGCCGTATTGAGTCTCAAATGGCTCCGGTTTTATCGCGCAATCTAGAACTCAGTTTATTAGCGTTTAGGCGGTCAATGCCGTCTATCCACTCATTATTAAACAAAGCTAGACAGCAAAAGTCTTCAGTATATCTGAATGCCGATGGTGAGTTTGACGTCGTTGATTATGGCTCGGGAAACGTGTTGTATGGTGACAATATCAATCAATCAGTTCAACGTAGCGTTGAGCAGTTTATTTCAGCACCCACCCACTTCAAATTTAGGCTAGAAACACATAACTCTCAGGTGGACATAAACACCACGAGCGATACGTTAATAATTATGGGGCTGGGTCTTGGCTTGCATCTACCGCAGCTAATGGAAGCAGAGCTCTCATTTAAGCATATTATTATATATGAACCAAATTTTGACTATCTCGTTTGCTCTTTATATACGGGAGTCTGGCTTTCCGTTTTTGAGATTGCAAAAAGAAATAACATAGCGATTTATCTTCAGATAGAAAAAAATGGCGAGTCGCTTTTTAACGATTTCTCTGAGTTTCATGAGCACGTAAAAAGAGATAACGCATTTATCTATTTTCATTACCATTCTGATAGTTTTGACAGAATTCGCAGTGCGCTTGAAAACACTGAATGGGTGTTGAGCAAGCGTACTAAGTTGTACGGGAAGAAAAGAACATTTGAAGACTATATTGTTCCTTGGCCGCCTGTTGTTGAATCTGCAAATTGGAACGAAAGCAGCTTAAACCTTGCCTTGTTCAACTCAAACATCACGATTTTGAAACGCTATTTTCCCGATATAGCGGCAGAATTTGAACATTATGAGCTTTCTCACTGGACGGTTGTGGCTAATGAACGTAGCGCGGTAAACCTTGTTCACAATAAAACGGGTAGTTTCCTTTATACGGAAGATCCTATTCAAGACGCAGAGCGCGTTGTTGACATGTTTAAGACAAACCCAAATCGCGATGGTCTAGTGTTAAATTACACTGGAGGAAAACTAAAACGATACTTCCACTACCAAACGGTGCTTCGTGTTCAGCAAGAAATGAAAAATATGGCAGAGGCGCAAGGTGCTTTGCCGTCGGTCATTAAATCATTGATTATTTTTGGACTTGGGCAAGGGGTGCAGTTAGAAAAGTTGCTAGACGAATATGATGTCGACAAAATGTTTTTGGTAGAGCCGAATAGAGACTTTTTCTATGCATCACTTTTCTCTATTGATTGGTCGGCAATACTGCAAAAAATTGATGAGAGAGAAGGCCGTTTATATTTAAATATCGGGGATGACGGAACTCACCTCGTTAAAGACATCCTGCGGCAGTTCCAGACTATCGGAACGTACAACCTCACAAACACCTATCTGTTAAAAGGTTATGATAACCTATTATTAGAACCTGCCATCAACAAATTGCGTGAAGAACTGCGTTTGATTGTCGCAATGGGCGACTATTTTGAACATTCACGATATGGCGTGGCCCATACAAAGTGGGCTTTAGAGAACAACGTTCGATTTTTGTCCTCATTAAATGATAAAAATCGTCATAGACGGCTTCGCGATGTACCCGTTTTTGTTGTTGGAAATGGACCATCTTTAGATGGCTTATTGCCATTGCTTCATGAACAGAAAGACAATGTTATTGTAATAAGTTGTGGCACTGCGCTACAAGCATTACACAAGAACGGAATCGTTCCAGATTTTCATGCTGAAGTTGAGCAAAATAGAACGACTTTCGACTGGAGTACTCGTATTGAGGATCCTGAATATCTCAAGAAAATTAGATTAATAAGCTGCAATGGCTTACATCCCGACACGATTTCCCTCTACAAAGACTCATATATAGCATTCAAAACAGGCGAGGCTGCCAGTTTAATGATGGGGTCTCTGTTTCCCGAAAATACGTTTGCTGGTTTAAAGACGTCATACCCAACCGTTTCGAATTTTGTGGTCAATTTGATCTGCGAAATTGGGTTTAAAGAGGTATATATGCTAGGGGTAGACATGGGGTTTATTGATATTAACCACCATCACTCAAAATCGTCTGGATACTACAAACCCAATGGGAAAGAGCTTTACAGTTATCAGCAAGAATACAATGCATCGCTTATCGTTGAAGGTAATTTACGCCCATACGTAAACACCAAATACGAATTCAAAATGTCGAAAACGGTCATGGAGCAGACTATTGCGGCTTATAAAACAGAATTTTATAACTTGAATGACGGAGCAAAAATTGAGGGCGCTCGAGCATTGCTCAAAGACAATGTGATTGTTTCTTCAACGCCTAAAGTAAAGCGAGAGCTCATGGAGTGGATTGAAAGCGAAGCATTTTCGTCAGTAAATAAAGAGGATTTTGTTTCACTTTACAGCGAGAAGTATAAGATTAATGATTTGCTGGAAGGATTGAAGAGCCTGCGTGTAATCGCACGCCAGAAAATTGAGTCTATTGAGCAAGCTGAGGCGTGTATTGATGATACAAGGATGGTGCTCATCGATGCATACCATAGCGGTAATGCTACGCTTTTCTACTATATGAACGGCTCTGTGAACTATATCAACAGTGTGCTTAACAAAGTGCTTAACTTTGAAGACAAAGAAATTGTTTTTGACGCTTTTAATCGAACGCTAGAATATTGGACAGTGTGCTTGGACGATATTATCGATAGCATGAGTCTAGCACCTTTTGAGCTGGATTTTGTAACAAGCTTCCCACTTGAAAGGCAGCGTGCGGCTTTGAAACAATTTTTCTCTCAACATAAAATAAGTGTTGATAGTGTTAGTTCATACGAAGCCTTAACGTCAATGAGCGAGGCGCTTTCGCTACCTCTTAGTTGCAGTGAAAATAATGACGAGGTAACAACTAAAGTTCATATCGAATGTTTTAGTCATACTAAAGATGTGCCAGTAAACGATAAATTGTGTGTGCTGGTGTCTGATGGAGAGGAATTATCCCAGTTAGTTGACAGTGGTAAGCTGCCCTCAAAACAGGTTGTGATCTATTTGCCGTCTGTATTTGAAGAGCTTACGTGGTCAGAGGAATATGCTTCGGCTCAAGAATATGGATTTTATATTGCGCTGCTTGCGTCTACTTGTAGTAGTGAAATTAAGTTTGTTTTGCCTAAAATACCGTCTGAGCTTCCAGATCCTGAGGTGGTCGAAAAGATTAGTTTGGCCTGTTTTGACGATTTCTACATCTACGACTGTCACAACTTCATCGTTTTCTCAGCGTCACCTCTACCCGAAAGCGCGATGACGACAGGCTCGGGAGACCGTTTACGGTATCTTCCCTCTTTACGAGCGGAGAGCTTTGCGACAATAGAAATATTGATAAGTAAGAGTAAAGTAAAGTAACTCGACAGTGTCATCTAAACACTCGTCTCCTTTAAGTTTGATATGCATATAATTAAATAGCCATTTCAGAATATTTCTCAGAATACTGTGTGATTTTTTCTTTGGCTTCCCTTACTACATCAACCATGAAGAAAGCGCTACCAGAAGCTTTTCCCAAGGTCATAACGTTAGCCATTTTGGTCGCAACGAAATTTTGTTGCTTTTCCATTTCTTGCTTGAATGCTGGCGTTAGTACTGGAAACCCGCTCGCAGCTACTGCAACATGGCTTAAAGTTGGACGGCTTGATGACGAAACAATGCCCATATTGTATAGCTCTTGACAGACAGATTCGCAAGAAGGGGCTGGTTCGTCACTTCCATGCATAGCCTCAACGGTTATACGGTGGCAATCAGTATCGGTCTTCGACAAGTTGCTATAAAGTGTAACTCTAAAAGAAGAAAACTCCGCATCGTAGACATTTACATAATTTGAGTGAATCAAGGGGGCGTCAGGGAATACGAAATGAAAGAGTGAACTGCTGCGGAATGTTGGACGCATCGAGGGAATATAATTGAGTTTTGCTGCGCGAATAAGCGCGTACAGAGGTGCCGTCCAAACCAACAAATCGCAGTTAATCTTGTCTCCTGACGAAAGGGTAATGCTGTTAATTACGCTCCCTGTTTTGTTGATGTCGCAAATATCCGTTTTGGTATATATTCTGACACCACTTTCTCGTAAATTAGCAATGAGATTATCAATCCACAAGCGGACACCTTTTTCTCCTTTAGGGTAGATGTTAACTAATGGTGACACCCCTTCTTCTTGAGAAGCAAACGCCAGAATTTCATCTAAAGACGGCGACTTTTTGAGGTCTCGCATCAGCTCAGCGTCTCCTAATATAAGCCGCTGCAAGCCAATGATTTTATGGCTATCGGGCACTAAATTGCGTGTTGAAACACCAAAACGCTTTTTCATTAGTGGCTCAAAAAAATGTGTTGTCAAACTTTGACCGTATTTTGCGGTTAACTGAGCTTCTAAAGAAGAGTAGTCCTTTCTGTCGTGAACGTCGTTGGTATTTTGGGACTCTAACTCACTTAGTTGTTGCGTTCTCAGCGTGTTTTTTACGCTGCCTAAAAACGGATTTGGTGAATCTGTGTAGAGAGCATTGAATGGACCCACATTCGCTGCGTTAACATTTTGAAATTGTCGAAATGCGGACAAATCTATCGATGAAAATAAAAGTGTGTCAATATTGTCATCACCTGTGAATCTTGGGACGTGGGTCCCATAATCAAACCAGTGTCCATCAATATTAGTCGATGATAATAAACCGCCAAGCTGTTCACTTTGCTCTACCAAGGAGATACATGCGTTCGGAAATTTTGTTTTTGCCAGCAGAGCTGCGTATATTCCTGCTATACCACTTCCAACAATCACCATCGATCGACATTTCATATTTTGACCTTTTTACGAGTAGTTATTCAATGAAAAAAGCTGGTAGCGCTGTACCCCGCTTAATTGCCACACTACTTTTTTTGCCTAATACTGATTCATAATGCTCTGGCGCAAGCCCGAATCCAGGCCTAATTACGCGAATGTTATCCTTAGTTAATTCATCTCCAATTTGAATGTCTTTCACGACATAAATTGAGCGGCGGTAATTGCGGCTGGCTTTTTCACCCTCAGATGGTCCTTTTTGAATCCCTCCCAGCGCCTCAAAGCCATTTTTAACCATTTCCACCATTTGCTTAAATTCGCTTGGCCTCATCGAAAAATGACTATCAACTCCCTCTTGCCCGTCCAAGCATAGGTGCTTTTCAATGACTCTTGCCCCCAAGGCAGTAGCTGCTACAGGAGAAGTAGAGCCTAAAGTATGATCAGATAATCCCGTGAAGCATTTGTATTTTTCACGCATATAAGGGATGGTGGTTAGGTTAGCATCTTCAAACTTGGCTGGGTAAGCGCTGGTACACTTGAGTAAGACTATTGGGCTGTTGCCGTGATTTCTAATTGTACTAATGGCTGCTTCAATTTCCTGTTCTGTCGCCATACCGGTAGACATAATTATAAGTTTTTGGGTAGCGGCAACCTTCTTTAAGAGCGGAATGTCTGTTAACTCAAACGACGCTATTTTATAAATTTCGTTATCTAAAGATTCTAAAAAGTCTACGGCAGTTTCATCAAAAGGAGTTGAAAAAGGAATCATACCTAATTCTTTACACCTATCGTAAAGTGGCTGGTGCCACTCCCAAGGTGTACTCGCCTCAGAATACAAGTCGAAGAGACTCCGTTTGTCCCATTTCTCGCCCGTACCAGCAATTAGAAAATCAGGTTCATGGCAATCAATTGTCATCGTATCAGCAGTGTAGGTTTGCAGCTTAAATGCATTTGCCCCTGCATCAGCGGCTTCTTCTACTAAGCGCATTGCTAGATCCAACGAATTATTGTGATTTCCGGATAACTCAGCGACCACAAACGGTGAACTTTTATCACAAATGGTATAGTTAGAAAGCTCAATAGGTTTAAGTTCTGTCCTGCTCATAGGGTACCTGTTATGTGCTGCTTTGTAGCGTTCCAACCAATGTTAGCGACCGCATCAACAATACTCAAATGACTAACAAATTCACTCGTGTGATGCTGTACATAAGGCCTTGGAACATAGTTTTGATATGTAATACTATCCAGCTCGTTTACTAAAACACCTTCTTCTTCAATGTATTCTTGCGCGCCTTTTGGACTTAAATAATGATTAGCATTTATAGCCCGACATATCTCCAAAAGATGGTGTGACTTTTTCCCCCCACATTGAAGATCCGATGCAACTACAAATTTTGTGTTTAAATCTAAGTGAGTTGAGGCAGACATAATAATGTGCTGATTGAAAACTGATAAGTTATGTGTGGGCGCGCTTTCGATAATTGATAACAGGTCAAGGCAATCATTGAAGAACGGTGTTTTAGTATAATTTTGCTTGATCGTTTTAATTAGTTTACTTCGCCAATTTGTATTTTGACTGATGCTTACATCGCATATGCGTGTGTCTTTGCTTGTTTTTTTGGAAATTGGGCACGATACCCAGTTCACATTACGGCCCGTAAATAATTTGTTTCTTGTCTGCCAGGACTGTTTACTCAGCTGAACATCGTCAAGAAACACAAATTTTTCTACCCTGCTTATAAGATTAAAATATCCTAGCCAAGGTAGGAAAGTCGGCTGCATTATCGCACACACTGTGCTCTGGTCATTTTGATAAGTCACGTTATTCATGATCAGTTTGAGATTTATCAGAAGCCTTGTTTATAGACATACATTGTGAATTCAAAAGGAATCGAATTGGGCTTTACTTCGTAATCGTTACGTAGCTTTATATAGGGGGATAGGTTTCGTTTGCAGTAATCAAACAAGGCCAGAGGATCGTGATAATAAAGGTGTGAATCCTCATAGTCTACATAAGTAGAGAGAGCGTTGAACGCGATTCCTTTGGTACAAGTTTGCCACATAACATCAAGGGTTTTCCTCGTGAATGCAGCATTGTTTTCCATTTTGTTATTAAGCATGCCACTAAGCACTACATAATCTGTCTTTAAGCTAGTTGTATCTTTGTTTACGTCGAAGGGATGGAAGCTAGCATTTTTGTCAGATTTATACTCGTCTTTCGCACTCTCAATAAAGTCATCCACAAAGTCATAGCCATGATATGGAATATCACCTAATCGTCTACGGACCACAGGAAGGAGGTCTGCTAAACCACAACCCATATCACTTATACTTCCCATTGAGTTTGAGACGTCGAGCAAAACTTCAAAGCGTTTCAACTGGCTTTCTTTCGAAGAGTATTGAACAGAAACATGGTCTCTTCCATGTTGCTTGAAAAGATTGCTATAGTGCTCTCTTATTTTAGTGCTCACCAGTTTACTCCTGAGTGAAGTGTTCGTTAAAAATTACCTTTGCAGTCTTTGCTGTCGCATTATTTTCAAAGTGCTTTTTCGTAGCTTGAATAAGCTTCTTTCTTGAGCTTAACGCTTTATCGGCTGTTTTTAATAGTTCTTGAGGTGACCAACTAATTGTAGTGCTAGCCGTTTTGAGTGTTGCGGAGTCCGCGGGTGATTGTGCAACGAGATCCGCATGGGTTGGAGCACTTCCAGCTATATGACAAAGCTTGGCCGCTTCAAATTCTAACGTTTCTGCAAATTGTTCCGGGGTTTGAGCTAAAACAATGTTAGGAATGCCACAATACGCGCTTTCATATTTAATTAGCCCACCGCCTGACACCACGAGGTCTGCTTTATCATAAAGAGAGGCCATATCGTTCGAGCGGGTGATGTGTAAGAGGTTTTTATCACATTTAACTGAAGAGTAGTGGCCTATCAAAGTCACAGTGTACTTACTATCTAATAAAAATGTTTCCGCAATCTTCGGACCCACTGAAAGCCTGTCATGACCGCCAATTGCAATCAGCACATTAGTCTTATCACATTTTACATCGGCCTGGTTAAGGCGACGCTCTCTAACTTGGTTCAACGCATCATCACACAAAAAGAAGCGAGGGCCTAACAACTGTTGTTTCGCGCTATACCTATAACGAGGTGCTGATACAGTAAAATTTATGACAGTGTCTGCATCAGCAAATGCAGACTTACCAAAGTCATCTACAATACATACTCTGAATTTATGTCGCAATTGCTGAATGTGACTCTCAGTCAGTTGATAAGAGTCGCAAAGTACAGCTCGAGCCTCTAAAGACCGCGCTTTGGTTATCGCTTTATCGAAATGTGATGTGAAAATATGTTGTTGATTTCTTTGACGTAGCAATTCAACAAGCGAAGGCACGATATTGCCAACCCAGTATGCGTTGATGCCATACTCTTTTCTCAGAGAGTCTACTAAATGCAAACACCTAAAAAAGTGTCCAAAGCCCACGTTGCTATTTGCTTCACAAATGACAATAAGCTGCTCGGCTGAATTATTCGTTTGCGTCGAATAAGCTGTCATAGGCCTAAATCTTCATTTCTCAACAAAAGGAAGTTAATCGCCTAGGGCGTTAATACGGTAAAGACGCTCTGCGCAGTCCCAATCCTCGGGAGTGTCAATGTCTTGTGCTTTCCATCGAGAGAGTTCATATACGCTGGATTGCGCTGAAAACACGGCTTTCTCTTGAGCAAAAGCAGATTTTCTCCCCCAATAAAACATGCCGGCATCATGAAATGTATGCGACAACTCCTGCGAACGAGTATTTAAATGTTCTTCAAATAGCATGGAGACTTCTCCCTCGGCATTAAAGTAAAGAGCTCGTTGAACAGGGTATGCGTAAGAAACAACAGAAAAAATGTAGTCTTTGTTAGTGTTTACCCAACTTGTGTACGCAACATCAATGTCGCATGTCTCTATGAGAGGAGCGGTAGGATAAATAAGGCAAACATTGTGAATTTCCTTTGAGAATGATAGTTCAGACAAAGCGTGAGCAATGACAGGCATTGTTGGCGTGTCGTCGGCGGCAAGCGACGACGGACGTAAGAAAGGCGTCTTCGCTCCGTGGTGTCTTGCAATTTGCGCTATTTCTTCACTGTCTGTAGATACAATAACTTGGTCAATAAAATCAGACGTTAAGGCCTTTTCAATGGAATGGGCAATAATGGGCTTGCCTGCAAAGGGTTTAATATTTTTTTTCGGTATTCTTTTGCTTCCAGCTCTCGCTGGAATAATGGCAACGTTCATGGTGTAGAGCCCTCATTAAAGCTTCATTTGAATTAGGCTTTGCCTAAGCTTTGGAAGCTATTTCATCGACTAACGTAATTAAGTTATCGGTAATGTAACTTATTTCTGAAGGCGTCAGTTTTGGATATAACGGTAAAGTTATGGCTTCGCGATAATAGCGCTCAGCGTTCGGTAAAGCATAGTTTTTGGGAAGCTTTGCTTGATAATAAGGTTGTAAGTGAATTGGAATATAATGCACATGTGCAAATATTCCCTTAGACCTGAGGGATTCAATAATGTATCGGTGTTGAGTTCGGTCGATGCCTTCGATGCGAACCACGTATAAGTGATAGCTGCTGTAAACGTTTGATGCTAGTGATAGAGGAACAATCTTTGGCTCAGTCGAAAGCTTTCCATTGTAGATAGCAACGAGTTTGTTTCGAGCCTCTACAAAGCTGTCTAGCCGCGAGAGCTGGCTTAGACCAAGCGCTGCCTCCACATCGTTCATTCTATAGTTGAACCCCAAGTCTATTTGTTCATAGTACCAAGGACCATCAGAAGAGGACTGCATTTTGCTTGGATCATTTGTTATTCCATGGCTGCGTAATTGCATCATTTTTTCCGCCAACGTTTCGTTGGACGTTAGTGCCATTCCGCCTTCCATAGTCGTAATTATTTTCACCGGATGAAAACTAAATACGCAAATATCGGAATAGTTGCAGCGTCCGACAGGCGTACTTTCAAACGCACCGCCTACAGCATGAGACGCATCCTCTATAATGTAAAACCCATAGTCCTTAGCGAGCTTGCTTATTGCTCTCATGTCGCAAGACTGTCCAGCAAAATGAACAGGAATAACAACTTTGGGGAGTGTGTGAGTGGCTTTGGCATGTAAGAGTTTTTCTTCCAAAGCTTCAATGCACATATTTCCAGTATTTAAACTGATGTCAACAAAGTCTACAGTTGCGCCACAGTAAATGGCGCAGTTTGCTGATGCCACAAAAGAGTTGGGTGACGTCCAAACTATATCGCCTTGTTCCACACCCAATGCTAGACACGCTATGTGTAAGGCAGAAGTTGCACTGTTAACAGCCACGGCATGCTCAACACCACAATAATCAGCGAGTGCTTTTTCGAACCTGGGTATGCTTGGCCCTTGAGTAAGCCAGTCAGATTTCAATGTAGATATTACTGCCTCAATATCTTTCTCATCTATATCTTGGCGGCCATAAGGAATCACTGGTTAGCTGCTCCGTTAAACTTAACAATTTCATCTACAGAAAGAAAATGAGGATTAGTGTCCGAAACATATTCAAACCCTTCTGAAACTGGCTTGCCATTTTCATTTAAGGCGTTAGACGTAAAGTTATTACTACGATGGAAGAAGCGAATTGCTGGTGCAATAACAAAATGGTCATCATACTCGAAAGTGTGAAACGCCATGTCTCCTGGGCACATCATTTCATGAAGTTTTTCTCCCGGTCGAATTCCTACAATTTTGACCGGGATATTAGGGGCCATAGCTTCAGCTAGATCAGTTATTCGAATTGAGGGGATCTTGGGAACAAATATCTCCCCTCCTAGCATCCTTTCAAAATTCTTTAATACGAAATCGACACCTTGCTGAAGCGTTATCCAAAAGCGTGTCATATCTTGATGAGTTACCGGAATATGGTCAGTTCCTTCTTTGATCAGTTTCTCAAAAAAGGGGACAACTGAACCTCTAGACCCGACTACATTACCATAACGAACAACAGAGAAGCGCGGCTTGTCAGCTCCCACCATGTTATTTGCAGCGACAAAAAGCTTGTCAGAAGCAAGTTTAGTCGCGCCATATAAATTTACGGGATTAGCCGCTTTGTCCGTAGAGAGCGCTATAACTTTCTCAACGCCATTATCAATTGCAGCATTAATGACATTTTCAGCGCCATCAATGTTGGTGCGAATACACTCAGTTGGATTATATTCAGCCGCAGGGACTTGTTTCATTGCTGCCGCATGAATAACAAAATCTACGCCTTGCATCGCACGCGCTAGTCTATCTTTGTCGCGTACATCGCCTATAAAATAACGCATACAAGGAGCATTAAACTTTTGCTGCATTTCGAACTGTTTCAACTCATCGCGCGAATAAATAATTAAGCGCTTAGGCTTGTAGCGTGATAGCAAGGTTTCAGTGTACTTGTGACCGAAAGACCCTGTACCACCAGTGATCAAAATAGATTTGCCGTTGAACATGTTTCGTCCGCTATTTTTATGGTTGTGAATTAAATATACCATGTGTCGGCAGTATTGCCATAAACCATTAGTTTTTAAAGAGTCTCTGCTGCTTAAACTAATCAATATCCGGTCTTTATTTTTTACGCTTTTTAAATAAGTATGTTAAACAATACATCCGATAGAAACGCTGACTCGCGCTTTGGTTGTCTGTTTACTATATTATAAATAGAATGATCAGAGAGGATATCAGTAATGATCAAAGTTGGTTCTGATTCTGGAAATCTGCCACTTGGCCAGATCCAAGAAAAGCAAAATAACCTGTTTGAGAAGCTTGCCAGCGGTAAGAAAATTAACAATGCATCTGATGGCGCAGCAGCCCAGCAAATCATCGACCGATTAACATCTGAAGTTGAAGGTAACCGCCAATCATTAAACAATGTATATGACGGAATTTCACTTACACAGGTTGCAGAAGGTGGTTTAGGCAGCATTAATGATGATGTAAACCGTATTCGTGAACTGACGTTGCAGTCTGGCAATGGTGTTTTGAGCAGTGGTGATCGCCGTGCTATTCAATCTGAAATCACTCAGCTGCAAGAAAACATCTCGCAAACTATCGAGCAAACAAATTTTGCCGGCAAGCCGTTATTATCTGAGAATGGCTCACTAGAATTTCAATCAGGTTCTAGCCCTGGTCAATCAATTAGTGTTAACACACAAGATGTTGCAGCGCAGCTCAACGATGTTTTATCTATCGATATTACGTCAGGTACTAGTATCGAAGATGCGCTAGGTGCAGCAGATGCGGCTATAGAAACCATAGGCGGTGCACGGGGCGATTTAGGCGCTACGCAAAATCGATTTGAAAGTGCAGCGCGCTCACTCACGCAAGCTAACGTAAATACCGCAGAAGCACGAAGCCGGATTCAAGATCTGGATTTTGCGCAAGCAGCTTCGCAACAAGCATCAAATGACGTAATAGGTCAGGCTGCACTTACCGTTCAAGCCCAAGCGAACCAACAACAAAGCCAAGTTTTATCATTGTTGAGCTAGGCTTTTTTACGTAGAACTTAGTAAATTTAATCGAAAGAAGCAGGGTAACCTGCTTTTTTTATTGATATATTTCCCAAAACAGCGGTTGCGCTCCGATCTTTTGTCGTTACAATTTAGAAATGCGCTAAACTGTAAATAATAACAAAGCGTTCTCGGGGAATTGATGAAGAACATTTTGCTGATTAGTGATAGTCAGGAACTTATTCAAAACTTGGAAACTATCGTTACCTTCATGGGAGAGTCGTGCCAGTCACGAGGCTTCAGTGAATGCGAGCGATATCTCCATGAAAGTGGTGCAGACGCCGTGCTTATCGAGTACCGCTCGCCCACTGCAGTAAGTAATCTGGTAGAAAAGTTTCCACATATACCGTTCGTCGCTTTAGTTGAGAGTAATACACAGGCATCTGCAAGCTGTAACCTGGTTAGTGTTATTGCAACACCATTAACTTACCCAGTTTTAACGCAGGCTATACATCGCTGCCAAGAGTACTCAAGACGTAAACCCGGTTTATCTCGTGCGGCAGGCACGAAAACCCGATTGTTCAGAAGCCTTGTTGGCAAAAGTGAGCAAATCCAAATTGTGCGGCGCTTAGTTGAGCAAGTCGCACCGACCGACGCTACCGTGTTGATTTTAGGTGAGTCTGGTACGGGTAAAGAGGTGGTTGCACGTAATGTTCATTTTTTATCTGAACGTAAAGACGGTCCATTCATTCCGGTAAACTGCGGCGCTATCCCAGGCGAGCTGCTAGAAAGCGAGCTGTTTGGTCATGAAAAAGGCGCCTTTACTGGCGCCATCAGCGCGCGTAAAGGGCGCTTCGAGCTAGCCGAAGGCGGCACATTATTCCTTGATGAAATCGGTGATATGCCCCTTCAAATGCAGGTTAAGTTACTACGTGTGTTGCAAGAACGTATGTTTGAACGGGTAGGCGGGAATAAGCCCCTTCAATGCAACGTACGCATTATTGCTGCAACGCACCGCAACCTTGAAACCATGATCAGTGAAGACAAGTTCCGAGAGGACTTGTATTACCGACTCAACGTATTCCCAATTGATAGCCCTGCACTTAGACAAAGAAAAGACGATATTCCTTTGCTTCTCCAAGAGTTAAATAGCCGTATCCAAGGTGATGGGGTGGAAGGTGTGCGCTTTACCGAGCAGGCGATTGCGTCGCTTATGGAGCATGAGTGGGCGGGGAACGTTCGCGAACTTTCAAATTTAGTTGAGCGATTAACCATTCTTTACCCCGGTCAAATTGTTGATATTGCTGATTTACCCGAAAAGTATCAGTACGGTGATGTTCAGGCGTACGAGCCAGACTATCCAGAAGAAATGCTTGAGCGAGAGGCCTTTAATGAATTATTTACCGAGGCTGCTGCACAAGAGCCAGAAGAAGACGTCAACGAGCAGGGCAATGATGGTCTAAATAATATGGTGTCCTCTTCGTTACCTGAGGAAGGCGTCAACCTGAAAGAATACCTTTCTGAGCTGGAAGTGAATCTCATAAAACAAGCTTTGGAAAACCAAGATTGGGTAGTAGCACGTGCCGCCGACAAGCTTGGAATGCGCAGAACCACGCTTGTTGAAAAAATGCGAAAATACGATATCCAGCGTACCGAAGAAGCGTAATGTCAGCTAATTGACGTTACGCTTTCCCTTAAAAATTCCGCCTATCCTTTTGATAAATAAGTCAATGTTAAGTTGGCATGTCTTCTGCTTTATCTAAGCCATAGTTAAACAGCGTCTGCAATTTGACGAGGATAATATGGCTTTTGACAGCACACTAGAATCTACAGAGTATTTAGCGTCAGCATTTGCGCTCAACGGCGATGGCTCGACGGTAATTCGAGCTGATTATCAAACGTCGAAAAGTGATAATATCGAATCACTGCGATTGCAGGCGAGTCGGCTCAAACATTTGCTTCAAGTAATGCCAGCAGGCGTTATTGTTATCGATGGTAAGGGCATTGTTCGCCAAGCCAACGAACAAGCGAAGGCGCTGTTAGGTGAACCGCTTGAAGAAGAAGTGTGGCGAAGTATTATTACGCGCTCGTTTAAGCCTCGTGCTGATGACGGCCATGAAGTCTCGCTTGTTGATGGAAGACGAGTAAAACTTTCTATTACACCACTGGAAAATGAGCCAGGTCAGCTCATTGTCATCACAGATTTAACTGAAACTCGTCAGCTGCAGGCGCGAGTAAGCCATATGCAGCGCTTGTCTTCCCTCGGTAAAATGGTGGCATCACTTGCCCATCAAATTCGAACTCCGCTTTCTGCAGCTATGCTATATGCGTCTAATTTAACGCGCAAAGGCTTAGGCGAAGAAGCGCAAACCCAGTTTGCTAATAAGTTGACTGACAGGCTTAAAGAGTTAGAAAGCCAAGTTAATGACATGCTACTTTTCGCTAAATCGGGCGAAGAGCAGGTGGTCAGCCAGATCAGTTTAGGTGAGCTGTTTTCCTCGATAGAGGGTAGTGCCCATAGCATGGTAGCCCAAGCGCAGCAGACGTTAACGTTTTCAGGATTTGAACAAGATCTTTCTATCACGGGTAACCTCACAGCACTCCAAGGCGCATTGCTAAACCTTATTCATAATGCAAGCCAAGTTACTCCCAAAGGAGAGCGTGTGCACGTACAGGCAACAGTGAGTGATCACCGTTTACATGTATCTGTGGTCGACAAAGGTCCTGGGGTTCCAGAGAGCCTAAAAAGCAAAATTTTTGAACCGTTTTTTACTACAAAAACGCATGGTACAGGTTTAGGTCTTGCGGTAGTGAAGTCAGTGGTAAATGCGCATAGCGGTTCACTTAACATCATTGACGTACCAGAAGGTGGGGCTTGCTTTAGCGTGTCATTACCGTGCTCGGCGCATGCTAAAACTTCACAAACATTGACTCATGTCGCGTAAGTCATAGGAGAGAATAATGTCTAAAACTACCATACTAATTGTTGAAGATGACGCGGGTTTACGCGAGGCACTCCTAGACACTCTTTTGCTAGGTAACTATAACGTGGTTGCTGCCGATTGCGCGGAGCAAGCATTGATGATGCTATCGTCGCAGAATGTGGACCTAGTGGTTAGCGATATACAAATGGGCGAAATGAGTGGCTTAACGCTGCTAAAAAGTATTAAAGCTAAATACCCGAATATGCCTGTGTTGTTAATGACGGCCTACGCCACTATCGATGATGCGGTGCAAGCAATGCGAGATGGTGCAACTGACTACCTTTCAAAGCCTTTTGCGCCAGAAGTATTACTTAACTTAGTGGAGCGCTACGCGCCTGCACAAAAAATCGAATCACGTACGCCAATCGTAGCTGACCCTTCAAGTTTGAAGCTACTTGAGCTTTCGCGGAAAGTTGCGAAGTCTGAAGCTACCGTTATGGTTATGGGCCCAAGTGGATCGGGTAAAGAAGTGCTATCTCGCTATATTCACGACCAGTCACCGCGAAGCGATGCGCCTTTTGTTGCCATCAACTGTGCTGCTATTCCAGAAAATATGTTGGAAGCTACTTTGTTTGGTTACGAAAAAGGGGCCTTTACTGGCGCTATTCAGGCTTGTCCAGGTAAGTTTGAACAAGCTCAAGATGGCACCCTGTTACTTGATGAAATAACTGAGATGGATTTAGCGCTTCAGGCTAAATTACTGCGTGTGCTGCAAGAGCGTGAAGTAGAGCGTCTTGGCGGCCGAAAAAACGTTAAACTTAATGTGCGAGTTATTGCTACGAGTAACCGAGATCTAAGAAAAGCAGTAGATGCAGGTGAGTTCAGAGAAGACTTATACTACCGCTTAAACGTTTTTCCTATTGAATGGCGTCCTCTATCGGAGCGCCCTGGCGATATTGTGCCGCTTGCAGAGCATCTTGTTCAGCGTCACGCAAGTTCACAGGGTCTGGGAACAATCCGGTTAAGTGCTGCAGCGCGCAATAAA
>JAXHTT010000038.1:0-27626 GCA_034190055.1 Pseudomonadota bacterium
GGCAACTTCCTCACGGCTAATTTGCGAACTCAGCGGGTGTTTTTCCCATATTAGGGCTAATAGTTTTCAACAATACTTGCAACCCCTTGCGAGAAACTGAGATAATCGCGCTCTCGAAATTTAAGCGAGGTTTAAGGAGTGGTGCTTATTGGACACTAAATAGGCACGAGTCAATGGGTAGGCTGGTAAGGCAACAGTGCACTGCCCCTAACATGATTAAGTTGTGATATAAGCAAATATGGCTGAAAAACGTAATATCTTTTTAGTTGGCCCAATGGGTGCTGGCAAAAGTACCATCGGTAGACATCTGGCAGACGAACTTCACCTAGACTTTTTTGATTCTGATCAGGAAATTGAGCGCCGCACTGGTGCAGATATTGCCTGGATCTTCGACCTTGAGGGCGAAGACGGTTTCCGTAAACGCGAAGAAAACGTCATTAACGATTTGACAGATAAGCAAGGTATTGTACTTGCCACTGGCGGCGGTTCTATTGTAACTAAAGCAGTACGCAATCGTTTATCTGCCCGCGGCATCGTTGTTTACCTACAAACTACCATCGATAAGCAAGTTGCCCGTACACAACGCGACAAACGTCGCCCTTTGCTACAAAACGAAGATCCAGAACAAGTACTTCGCGATCTAGCAGAAGTGCGCAATCCGCTTTATGAAGAAGTCGCTGATTACATTGTTGATACAGACGACCAGAGCGCGCGCGCTGTAGCAAATCAAATTATCAGTAAAATCGGTTTATAAATCAAATATGTAATAGGAGGTGCTACGCCAATGTCAACCTTAACTGTGGAACTTGGAGAACGTAGCTATCCTATACAGATAGAGGCTGGGCTGCTTTCGCGACCCGGCCTTTTTAGTGCCTACATAAAAGGCCCGCTGGCGGTTATCGTAACCAACGAGACCGTTGCGCCCCTCTACTTAGAAACCGCTAAGGCAGCATGTGGTGACGTTCAAGTTGAAACCATTATTTTGCCAGATGGCGAGCAGTACAAGAATTTAGAACAATTCGAAGTAGTCATGACCCGCCTTCTCGAGTTAAATGCGGCAAGAGATACAACACTAATTGCCCTTGGCGGTGGTGTGATAGGCGATCTCACAGGCTTTGTTGCAGCAACGTATCAACGCGGTGTGCCTTTTATTCAAGTGCCTACTACCCTGCTTTCTCAAGTTGATTCTTCGGTAGGCGGAAAAACGGCGGTAAACCACCCTTTAGGTAAAAACATGATTGGTGCTTTTTACCAACCCGTTTATGTTGCTATCGATACCAACTCGCTCGCAACACTACCGCCTAGAGAATTCGCTGCCGGTATGGCAGAAGTTGTTAAATACGGCATCATTTACGATGCTCCGTTTTTTACGTGGCTTGAAGAAAACGTTAACGCACTGACGTCTCTTGATACTGAAATCCTTACCTACGCGATTTCCCGTTGCTGCGAAATAAAAGCAGATGTTGTTGCGAAAGACGAACGGGAAGGTGGCTTACGCGCCATTCTTAACTTAGGCCATACCTTTGGTCATGCTATTGAAGCCGAACAGGGTTATGGCAATTGGCTACACGGCGAAGCGGTAGCTGCTGGTACTATACTTGCTTGTAAAGCTGCTGAAGCATTAACATGGTTTGAAGCGTCAGAAACACGACGCGTGACAGCGTTATTCGAAGCTTTTGCACTGCCTATTGCAGGGCCTAGTAGCATGACGAAAGACGACTATATTAAGCACATGAAACGCGATAAGAAAGTGGAAGCGGGCAGTATTCGATTTGTACTTCCTCAAGGTATTGGCAAAGCGGTTGTTACTAAAGACGTCACCGACGCCATCCTTACTGACATTCTCTCTTAGGCATTCGCGTTCGCGACAAACTGGCAGCGTGCCCTTTCATTACCCCCTAGGTCTGGGAGCTAATAATAGGTGCGTTGTTAGACTAGTTTTAGAGCAACGGTGAATAAGGGCAAACTCCCATGCAAAGCGAACTGCATGAACGTTTGGAATATCTGGTCAATTACTCGTCTCAACTGATTTTTGTCAGTGGTGAGTCTATTGCTCAACAACAAAAGACCCTTGAAGCCTTTGTCTTCCAGCAGCACGATGATACCGAGGTTGCGTATTTAACTGCGCAAGAAAATATGGAGCCCTCTGACTACCGTCGACAACTTTGTCGGCAGCTTCTTGGTCAAGTGGTGGGTAGCTTCGTTAGGCCTCTAAACGAACTACTTTCCGACCTAAATAGTCACGAAGGTCCAATTCTTATAGCCATCACCCAAGCCCATAACCTTCCTGATGCACTCTTACAAGAGCTATGGGATCTGGTATTACAAAGTCGATTTGCTGGAAACAAACAGCATTTAAACGTGCTTTTATTTGCAAATAACGCATGGGCTGAACGCGCGAAGCAATGGTTGCCAGCTAAAAATACTGAGACTCCACTTATTATTAGCAGTCAGTCTGTGATGAGTGAGCAGCCTAGCTACGAGTCAGACCTCGACAAAATGATTGCCTCCCGTAGAGAGGCGTTTCAGGCTCACTTAGAAAATAGGCAGCGTGAAAATACTAAGACATTCACTAACCCGCTAAAAACAAAATGGTTTTATGCTGGAGTAGTTCTGGTATTTATGGTTACGTTCTCAGGTCTCATCTATTGGCAGTACGGTGAACAACTCGCATCAATTTTCTCCCCTATTAGCCAGCAAACTCTAGAGCCTAAGGAAACTCAGGTTGCACCGGGTTCAGCCTACAATAAGCTAATTGGTACCGATGATGAGGCGCTCAATAACGCTGCAGAGACGAGTAAACAAGCTACAACTGCTGGTAAGCAAAATGACTTAAGTGCTCAAACCGGTAATGTGGATATTGTCTCAACACCGCTTACAACACCCGAGTTAACCGGTCAACCAACTTTTGATAGGCCAGCGGAAAATGCAGTAGCAGAGAGTGACTCTCTGATTACCGACTGGGAAAGCGCAGTATCATCGCTGCCTGACGCAGGCTCTTTAACTGAATTAGAAGACAGCAAAAGCAATATTACTTCAAGGGCGCAAAGCAGTAACTCTTCCTCTGTCGAGACTAGTCGAGGTGAAAGTACTGAGCAAACGGCTGCAGAGAATACACAAACAGCACTAACGAACCCGCAAAACACTGATACGGCGCTCAGCAACGATAATGTAAACCAAACATCACTGCAGGCAAACCAGTGGATTGGCGCTAACGATTACGCCATTCAGATGGTAGCGATGAAAAGCGAATCGGTGCTCAATGCGTTCTTGCGTGAAAACAATCTTGTAGATCAAACCCGCATTTATAAAACTGAACGCTACGGTGGCGACTGGTTTGTAGTTGTGTTTCGAGAAGTTTATGCCTCGCTATCGCAAGCACAGCAAGCGCGAGCGGCGTTACCCCAATATCCGGGGAAACAGAATGCTTTTATTAAGCGTGGGGCTCAAATTCTCTCGGAAATAGACACCGCGCAAAATTAAGCCGATTCAAAGTCAAAAACAACCATTTAGTTCTGATTATTTGGCAAAATTCCACTCTTGCGGCACTTGTTGGTTGTCCGTTTTACTGATGAAAGTTACAATCTACCTTTAGCGTGGTGATATCTGATACTGATCAGCATAAAAGTATAAAGACGACCCTTTCCCTTGGAACGGCGGCGCAAGGAAAAACCACCGTCTTCATTCCGTCTAGGTAGTAACGTTTAAGCATGATGCAGAAAAAAAACCGTGCCTTTCTAAAGTGGGCCGGTGGCAAATACAGCTTGGTTGAGCACATTCAGGCCAGATTACCGCAAGCTAACAAACTCATAGAACCGTTTGTTGGTGCCGGCTCTGTATTTCTGAATACGCAATACAAACGCTACCTGCTTAATGATATCAACCCTGACCTCATTAACTTATACAACTTCTTAAAGGCGCAACCTGATGCGCTTATTAACGACGCGCGCTCGTTTTTTGACGGGAGTCGCAATGAAGAGAAGATGTATTATGACTTGCGAGAAGAATTCAACGGTACGCAAGACGAATACTATCGCGCTATTCTTTTTCTCTATTTAAACCGACACGGCTACAACGGTTTGTGTCGCTATAGCCTACAAGGTCGTTTTAATGTGCCGTTTGGCCGCTATAAAAAGCCCTACTTTCCAGAAGACGAAATGTTTGTGTTTTCTGAAAAATCACAAAAGGCCACTTTTACCTGCTTACCGTTTGAAAAGGTTTTTTCAAGGGCTAGGCGAGGCAACGTTATTTATTGCGATCCACCTTACGCACCTATTAGTAAGACAGCAGCCTTTACCAGTTATGCAGCACGAAGTTTCGGGCAAGAATCGCAAGAAAAGCTAGCAGAATTGGCCACCCGAGCCTCTAAGAAGCGCGGTATACCTGTGTTGATATCGAACCACGATCTACCGCTCACTCGCTCCTTGTACCAGGGTGCTGACTTTAGCATGCTGTCGGTCAAACGCTCGATAAGTCAAAACGGCGCAAAGCGACAGCCTGTCGATGAAATATTGGCTTATTTCCCACCTGCGAAAGTTGTTCCCAAGCGAAAAACACGCAAGAAAAAAGTAGCCCAGCGGCCTTTTTCTGAATAACTATTTCGACACAAAAGATTAGAGAACTCTTACATGAAGCGATGAAGTGACTAAACGCTTTCGCTAAGTGTGAAGGGGCAATCAACCGTAGCCTGTATACCACTTTACAAACATAAAAAGTGAAACAACGAATATCACAACCAAAATTACACCTATAACAGCAAAGCTGATAAAGGTACCCTTGGTAAAGTCACGTTCATAGTTTTTATGGCTTTGAACACCGAACAAACTTGCCACTACACTACCTAGAACTGACCAAAAACCAGTGCCAGATTGCATAATTTCCCCTTAAGAATCGTTTGAGGGTGAAGTGAAGTCGCGGTTACCTTCGTCGCTGTGAAGCAACTCTAGTAAATCTAAAAAGTGAAACTGGAAGGATGGTGAATTCCCCGCTATCCATGACAGCCAGCTGACCTCTTCAACTCCCTCTTGATGACGGGCACATTGGTTTTGGATATGGCTTGCAGGAAGCTTTGGATTGAACTCGGTAACGGGTTGGAATTCACAAACAGACGAGCGCGTGCTTGGCGGATTCGTAACGGCTACGCTAACTAAAGCGGCGGCTCCACAAATCGCAAAAAAAGGAAGAACTTTCATCCTGAACACCCCTTACACTCGTTTAAAATTTAAACTCATTATAATCAAAAGCAAGTAACGAACAAGTTAAAAATGCGTTGCTTTTTAAAATGGAAAGCCTAATGCAATTACATTAGGCTTTTACTACTCAACGTTTTAATTAAGAGGCCTATCCATTGGCCTTTTTTTGGCAATTAAAGTTCGAAATCTACTGAGTAAGCTACAGTGAATTTCAACTCGTCGTTATCAAGTGCGTCAGCACCAACATCATCAATATCTGTACCAGTGATCGCGAAGCTGAATCCGTCTTTCGCAATAGAAACGCCGTAGTCTACGTAACCTTCAACGCCATTAAACGCTTCAGCAAAATCACCTTCGTGATAACCGACGTGAAAACCAAGCTCCGTACCGTTTAAAACTTCCATGCTGTAATCAAGCGATGTGTACGATGCTTGTGCAAAACCAAAATCTTGGTTTTCGCCCTCGTCAGCTTCAGTGTGAGCTAACAGGTAAACCGTTAGGCTTAAACCACCCATACCTACTGAGCCGTAAACTTCAGCAAAATCAAATTCAGCTTCTGCGTCGTAGTTGTAATATAGGTAACCAAAGTCGTACGCAATGCCGTCAGATTCGCCAGAAAAACCGAAATACATATCGTGCTCATATGAATAAATGTCATCTGATTCATAGCTTACGTTCGATGCCCAAGTACCGGCATAAAATCCACTTTCGTGCGCATAGTCGATACCGCCTTGAACAGCAGCTTCGTTAACGGTTTGTGTTAAACCACGCCAAATGTAGTTACTTGTTGCGCTTGCATTGGCGGTAAATTCGCCTTCGGCGTAGCTAGGCATTGCAGTTAGTAGACACGCTGAAGAAATAGCAGCGGCAACTAGGGTTCTTTTTGTAGATGTTTTCATGTGAGTTCTCCAGTCAAATTCAAACTTGTTGTTATTTGTTTTTTCTGTCTGTGTTTTCTTTTTGGACTGGGTAACGCAAAGTTGATGCCCATTTATGGTTCACGAAAAAAGCCAGCCAAAATAATTACAAGCCATTGATAAAAAACGTCTTTTCAAAAGTCATTTTAATACTCACTTCATTGGTAAAGTTTAAAGACTGACTAAAAGCGCACCAACAAAACGCAGCTTCACCAAAATTGGGCAACCGCATCGCTTACGGTTACTTGTCTTAAATTTTTGTCAAATCGTCTTCGATGTCCCCTTTGCGTAGTAAAGATGCATGGTTTTGGGTAAACTTTCGCAACCCTATAACGTAAGTGGCAACGTACCTTGTTGTTTTTGATTTGAAGGACACGCAATGAAACCGTTTTTAATTGCTCCATCAATACTCTCTGCAGACTTTGCTAGGCTTGGTGAAGACGTAGAAAAAGTGTTGGAGGCAGGCGCCGATGTGGTGCATTTCGACGTAATGGACAACCACTATGTGCCAAACCTTACGTTTGGGCCGATGATTTGCGAAGCATTAAGAAAGTACGGCATAACCGCGCCGATTGACGTTCACCTTATGGTTAAGCCCGTAGATGACCTTATTGAGAAATTTGCCAACGCGGGCGCAAGCTACATTAGCTTTCACCCCGAAGCGTCTGAGCACATAGACCGGTCTCTTCAGCTTATTATTGATGCAGGCTGCAAACCTGGCTTGGTATTTAACCCAGCCACGCCGCTGCATTACCTTGATCATGTTATGGATAAACTACACCACATCCTTATTATGTCGGTTAACCCTGGCTTTGGCGGCCAAAAGTTTATACCTAGCACCCTAGATAAAGTACGTGCGGTAAAACAGCGCGTAGTAGAAAGCGGCTACGATATTCGAATAGAAATTGACGGTGGCGTAAAAGTCGATAACATTCGCGCAATAGCAGAAGCCGGTGCAGATATGTTTGTGGCTGGTTCGGCCATTTTTTCTCAACCCGATTATGGCGATGTAATTGCGCAGATGCGTGATGAACTTTCATCGCTATCTCAAGCTTAGTTTTTTAACAGAATTTAACGTATTACAGGTAAATAGAAATGAGCAATAAACCCGTTGTATTAAGTGGCTGTCAGCCTTCAGGACAACTTACCCTTGGCAATTATATGGGTGCACTTAAACAGTGGGTTTCCATGCAAGACGATCACGACTGCTTATATATGATTGTCGATTTGCATGCGATTACGGTAAGACAAGATCCAAAGCAGCTTGCTGAAGCCTGTTTAGACGGCCTTTCTCTTTATCTAGCCTGCGGCATCGACCCACAAAAGAGTACGCTATTTTTGCAATCACATGTGCCTGAACATGCACAACTGTCTTGGGTATTAAATTGCTATGCACAAATGGGCGAGCTAAACCGCATGACGCAGTTTAAAGATAAGTCTGCGAAAAACGAGAACAATATAAATGTGGGCTTATATAGCTACCCTGTTCTTCAAGCAGCAGATATTTTGCTTTATCAAGCGGATAAGGTACCTGTGGGTGAAGATCAAAAACAACACCTTGAGTTAACACGTGATATTGCTACCCGCGTGAATAACTTATATGGCGATGTGTTCCGTTTACCTGACCCATATATTCCAGAGTTCGGAGCTCGGATCATGAGCCTTCAAGAGCCAGAAAAGAAGATGTCTAAGTCAGATAACAACCCGAATAACTTTATTGGGTTGCTTGAAGACCCTAAGAAACTGGCTAAGAAGATTAAACGCGCGGTAACCGACTCTGACGAACAAGCCAATATTTACTTCAATCCAACCGAGAAACCGGGCGTCTCTAACTTACTTACTCTGCTTTCTTTAGCAACGGGTAAAACAGTAAAAGAGCTTGAGCCTGAATATACCGATAAAATGTACGGTCACTTAAAAGGTGATGTTGCAGATGCAGTGGTATCTTTACTTGAGCCTATTCAAACTCGCTACGCGGAAATTCGTGCAGACAGAGCGTACCTTGACGACGTTATGCGCCAAGGTGCAGAGAAAGCATCAGCCCGTGCAGCAGAGACGCTTGCCAAAGTTTACAAAGCCGTTGGTTTCATTCCAAAGCCGTAAGTTAAAGGTTGCACTAAAAAGACATGAAGCGTTGATAGGACGCTTCATGTCACAAACGTTGTTTTACAGAAATACCAAGGATTAACGCTGCTGTGTTGCTGTTAATTGATAACTTCGATTCGTTCACTCATAACCTCGCTAGGTATTTCACAGAGCTTGGCGCTGACGTTGAAGTTGTAAGAAATAACGCCCTTAATCTTGACGACATTTCGCGCTTGGCACCTTCCCAGCTTGTTATCTCGCCAGGCCCTTGCACGCCTAACGAAGCGGGTATCAGCTTATCCGCAATAGAACATTTTGCCGGTGAAGTCCCTATACTAGGCGTTTGTTTAGGCCATCAAGCCATAGGTCAAGCCTTTGGTGCTGAAGTAGTAGGCGCCCAAGAGATTAAACACGGTAAGGTTTCGGCATTGTCCCATCGCAACACGGGGTTATTTGAAGGTCTACCAAACACTTTCAATGTAACCCGCTATCACTCGTTGGTTTTAAACCCTGAGTCATTACCTCCATCACTACGCGTGGATGCTTGGTGTGAGACAGCTTTGGGGACAAAAGAAATAATGGCCGTTTCCCATAGCCACTTCCCAATATGGGGCGTACAGTACCATCCGGAGTCGTTGCTGACCGAACACGGTCACAGCGTGCTCGACGCTTTTCTTCACTATAAAAAGGTTTAAGTCTACAGGCGCATTGCCGATATTCTACTTAGTGTAAAAGGTTGCACTTAAAAGCCGTTAAAATTCGCAATTCACTGATTTTTCGTTTAACTTTTTGTAATTAAGTTTAGCCAAGGCGCTAAATGGACGTTATGTTTAAAACAATATGAGCGATATCAATCATTGCAGGGTGCTAACTGTACTTTTAAGTGGTAGCTATATCTTCACCATTTCAGTAGCGAACATAATAAAGGCCCGTAATGTACGATCATATTGCCGTTCACCAGAAAGTTATGAGCAGGAGTGCTTTTAATATGACCATGGGGGCCGCCACACCGCCGACGATTGATGATCGATTCGAAAATTTGATCATATCTCCCGAGCGCGTGCTTGAAATGTTAGGGAAACGCAAGGTGGGCGAAGTCAGCTTCGAACAGTCAGAACAAGGTGACGCGCGCAGACTTTTACTTAACGTTGAAAAAGTCGCAATCGAAAACAAACGCCTACAGGAGAAAACAGAAGCCTCTTATTTGGAATCAGTAAGCCACCATCTTCACGAGATTTTGCTTGGTGAACTCACTGAACAACTTAGCTACACCGAAGAACTCGTTCAGAACGTGCTCAATTTACCCGAAAACACTGGTGAGCTATTAGATGCCTTATCTGTTAAAGCGTGCTCAGTTTCAAAATTAGAGCCGATAGTCGCGACTATGCCGTGGCTTTATGACGAGCTTATAGTGGTAGTAAACACGCCTCAATTTAGGCGAAAAGATTCGCGGGGACGCATTATTGTTGTTGAAACCTTACGTACCGCATTGAGCTTTTTAGGTATCGAAAACTTGCGTACGCTAATTCCCTCATTAATTCTAAAGCGTGCAATGCCACAAATCACCGACCCTTATCCGTTGATCAAACAAAAGCTAACGCATTACTCCACTGGTGTTGCGCTCACCGCTAAACGCCTTGCTACACTAAGTGACCTTAATAAAAATCAAGCCTACGTACTGGCAATGATCAGTAACCTAGGGCGATGCGCCGTGACGCGGCTTTACTTCAAACTGTTTGATAAAATTCAACTGCACTTGCTGCAAGAGTGTCAAAAAGATAAAGAGCAAAAGCGTCACGAGGCTTTACTAAAAATTGCGCCATCTGCGAATCACCTCATAGCCTTACAGCAAGAGTTTGCTGATGCCGTTAGCGCAGATATTTTAGAGTGGATGCACTTTACCCGACTACCAATTGCACAGCCAATGCGTGCCTGTGCTGATAAGCAGCCTGCGCAGGCCAAAACATTGAGCAAAGTACTGCATCAAGCGCGCGCTTACACGCAAATTCGAATGCTACATCAGTTAAAGCTTGTTGATATAAAGGAAGTTAAACCACTTTTTGCAGAACAAAACTACCCCAAAGGTGCACTTGACGCACTTAAAAGCACAGATATCTTCACCCTTCCGCTGGTAAAAAGTGAGGATAGTTAACAGGCCTTGGGGCCTTCCCCTACCCTTTTTTGAACAAAAATTGCGCACACAAGAGAATCAAACCTCAAATATTTTATGGGTATTCATGCATTGGTTATGCACTTTTCGCGTAGTCGTTGTCTGATACTCAAAAATATTGGCCGTAACTCAGTACTCTGCCTGTTTTCAGCCTGAGTAAACAGGCAAGTTTGTCGCTGCGCATTACCATCTTCAATTCCGTTAAAGCACCACAAAACCTCTACGCGGCGCTTTTCTTAGCGTAAAAATTGATTATTACTAATTGATATAGCCCAGTAGTTAATAGTTATTCACTTTTCCTGCAAATTAAGCCACAGTCCTTATAAATAAAGGGCTGCAGCCCTTTGCATAGAAGACAAATGTTAAAAAAAATGGCATACTGTAAATCAAATCCGATTAGTTTTTATGCGCACAATTAATGCTTATTGACTCACACAGCACGTGTAAAACGTGCGCATTGATTAGACAAGCAAGCTCACATATTGTGATTGGCGCCCAATGCAGAGGTAACAAAGATGAACGTAACTCGCGCTACATTTGATGATGTAATGGTTCCTAACTATAACCCAGCAGGTATGGTACCTGTTCGAGGTGAAGGTTCACGCGTATGGGATCAAGATGGAGCTGAGTACATCGACTTTGCAGGCGGTATCGCAGTAAACGTTTTAGGTCACTGTCACCCTGAGCTAGTTAAAGCCCTTAACGAACAAGGCAGCAAGCTTTGGCACTTAAGCAACGTGTTCACCAACGAACCAGCGCTTCGCCTTGCTAAAAAGCTTAACGATGCGACATTCTCTGACAAAGTTTACTTTGCCAACTCGGGTGCGGAAGCTAACGAAGCTGCACTTAAACTAGCTCGTCGCTGGGCACTTGATAAGCACGGTGAAGATAAAAACCAAATCATTGCCTTCAACAAAGGTTTCCACGGCCGTACTTTCTTTACCGTAACGGTAGGTGGTCAAGCGGCTTACTCTGATGGTTTTGGCCCTAAGCCTGGCGCTGTTGATCACTGTGACTACAATGATTTAGCGGCCTTTGAAGCACTTATTTCTGACAAAACCTGTGCGGTAATGATGGAACCACTTCAAGGTGAAGGCGGAATCATTCCACCAGATGTAGACTTTGTAAAAGGTGTACGCGAACTTTGTGACAAACACAATGCACTACTAATCTTTGATGAAGTTCAGTCAGGCGTTGGTCGTACTGGTCACCTATATGCGTATATGGGCCTTGGCGTAACACCAGATATTTTAACCACTGCTAAATCCCTTGGTGGCGGCTTCCCGATTGGTGCAATGCTAACAACAAATGATATTGCTGCGCACCTTAAGCCAGGCACTCACGGTAGTACTTATGGTGGTAACCCACTGGCGTGTTCTGTTGCGGAAAAAGCATTAGATATCGTAAATCAACCAGAAGTGCTTGAAGGCGTGCTTAAGAAGGAAGCACTTTTCCGCGAATTGCTTGGCGCTATCAATGATAAGTACAACGTATTTGAAGAAGTACGCGGCCAAGGCATGCTGTTAGGCTGTGCACTAAATGAAAAATATCAGGGCCGTGCACGCGACTTTATGATGGCAGCCACCAAAGAGAACCTAATGTGTCTTGTTGCTGGCATGAACGTTATTCGTTTTGCACCTTCACTTGTTATTCCTGATGAAGACATTAAAGAAGGTCTTGCACGTTTTGAGCGCGCCGTTGCCGCCGTTGTAAACGCCGAATAATTACAACACGAGTAGCGAACATGAAAATCATTCGCCCTATCACGAAGGCCGACTATAACGCGCTTAAAGAAATCGCTGTTGAATCAGGTATTGGCTTTACGTCTTTACCTGTCAACGACGAGTTGCTGCAGCGTAAAATTGATCGTGCAGAGACCGCGTTTAACAAGCCAAACGTAACTGAGCCTGGCGATGAGTCGTACTTGTTTGTAATGGAAGACACCACTACCGGCCAGGTAGTGGGCACAACAGGTATCGAAGCTGCAGTTGGCATAGATGACGCGTTTTATCACTACCATTTAAGCAAGGTGGTACATGCCTCGCGCGAGCTGAACATTCACAATACGGTAGACATTCTAACGTTTTGTAATGACTACACTGGCGTTACTGAGATATGTACCTTGTTCCTTCGCGAGCAAGCCCGTGGTGGAATTAACGGCCGCTTCCTTTCGAAAGTTCGCTTCTTATTCATGATGGAACACCGAGAGCGCTTTTCAGAAACAGTCATTGCTGAGATGCGCGGTGTGAGTGACGAGGAAGGTCGTTCGCCGTTTTGGGAGTGGTTAGAAACTCACTTCTTCTCGATGGACTTCCCTACAGCCGACTACTTAACGGGTATAGGCAACAAGGTGTTTATTGCTGAGCTTATGCCGAAGTACCCGATATACGTAAATCTGCTTAGCAAAGAAGCGCAAGAAGTTATTGGCGAAGTCCATGACAAAACACGCCCTGCTCTTCAGCTTCTTGAAGAAGAAGGCTTTTCGTGCCGCGGTTACGTAGACATTTTCGACGCAGGCCCTACGGTTGAGGCGAATTTAAGCCACATTCGCACGGCTCAAACGAGTTTGAAACTACCTGTTGTCATTGATGATAGTGCTGCTGCTCAAGGGCAAACTTACTACATCATAAACACATCAATATCTGATTTTCGTGCAGTAGCCACCGAAATGACGTTTAGCGAAGAAAAGCAAGTTGCCGTGCTATCTCGTCAAACCGCTGCTGCATTGAATGTCAAAGAGGGTGAGCACGTGCGTTTTGCCCCCGTTACATTCAGAGATTAAAAGGACACCCACTATGCTACATACACATTTTATCAACGGTGAATGGGTTGCCGGACAAGGTCACGACTTAACATCAGTTGATCCTGCAAAAAACGAAGTGATTTGGGAAGGTAAGTCTGCGACTGCCGCTCAAATTGATGACGCAATTAACGCCGCTCGTGCTGCGCTTGTAGCATGGAGCATGAAAACGGTTGAAGAGCGTCTTGAAATCATCAAGGTTTATGGCACTAAGCTAGAAGAAGCCAAAGCGCACCTTGCCAAAGTTATGGCTAAAGAAACGGGTAAACCAGAGTGGGAAACGGCCACTGAAGTTGGCGCCATGATGGGCAAAATTGGTATTTCTGAGAAAGCCTATTTTGAACGCACGGGTAACGTTGAAAACCCAATGCCTGTTGGTAAAGCCTTCATTCGACACAAGCCTCATGGCGTTGTTGCTGTATTTGGCCCATACAATTTCCCTGGCCACCTGCCAAACGGACACATTGTTCCTGCGCTTATTGCAGGTAACACGGTTGTATTTAAACCAAGCGATTTGACGCCTATGGTTGCACAAGAAATGGTGAAATTGTGGGATGCTGCTGGCCTGCCAGCAGGCGTACTTAACCTAGTACAAGGTGAAGTTGAAACAGGTAAGGCTTTGGCGTCGCATAACGATATTGATGGTCTTTTCTTTACGGGTAGCTCACGCACAGGAAAAATCTTGCACGAGCAGTTCGCTGGTCACCCAGGCAAAATCTTGGCGCTTGAAATGGGTGGTAACAACCCACTTATCGTAAAAGACGTGGCTGATGTTGATGCGGCAGTACACGATATCGTGCAATCTGCTTTCATTACTTCAGGTCAGCGCTGTACGTGTGCTCGTCGCTTATTCTTACCAGCAGGTGCCAAAGGTGATGCAATTCTTGCTCGCTTAATCGAAGTGACCAAGAATATTAAGGTGGGTGATTACGACGCTGAAGATCAGCCATTTATGGGCGCAATGATCTCAAGCAATGCTGCTGCACTGATGGTGAAAGCACAGCAAGAGCTTGAAAACCTTGGTGGTAAAGTACTAGTTCGCCTTGAACAAAAAGACGAGAACAAAGGTTTTGCTACTCCTGGCATTATTGATGTGACCGACATGCTTGCTTCACTGCCAGACGAAGAACACTTTGGCCCATTGCTTAAAGTAATCCGCTATAGCGACTTCGATGCTGCCATTGAAGAGGCGAATAACACCAGCTTTGGTTTGTCTGCAGGCCTTTTAGGTGACAATGAAGAAGACTATCGTTACTTCTTCGCCCGTATTCGCGCGGGCATCGTAAATTGGAACAGACCTATAACCGGTGCCAGCAGCGCCGCGCCATTTGGCGGTGTGGGCGACAGTGGTAACCACAGAGCTAGCGCATTTTATGCGGCTGATTACTGTGCATACCCAGTTGCTTCCGTAGAGTTAGATAAGGTCACTATGCCAGGCAAATTAAGCCCAGGCTTGTCGATGTAAGCCAAGCTTTTACAGCGGTATAAAGGCCGATGCAGAGTGCGTCGGCCGATTAAGCACCAACCCTATACGAACTATTCATTTAGAAATAGTCGACGACAGAAAGGACCCTATCACTATGCATAGCAACATCGATACGTTGTTTAGCAACATGTGGGACGATTACGTAACTATCACTCCCTCAGCGCATAAAATACATGCACTGTTAGCGGGTGAAGAAAACACGAACGATATCGTTAACGACCATGTGGCTTTTAGAACTTTTGCTTTAGATAAAACTCGCTTAGACAAGCTTGCTGCACACTTCCTAGCATTGGGTTATGAAGCGAAGGGCGACTATAATTTTGAAGCTAAAAAACTGACAGCGAAGCATTTTGAGCACCCTGACGACACGAAACCTAAAGTGTTCATTAGCGAACTTCGTGTAAATGAACTGTCTGATACAGCTCAAACAATCATAAAAAAGCTTGTCGAGCAGATGCCAGAATCTGTAGTGGACGCGGATAACTTCTTGTACTCGGGTAAGCATTGGGACGTCACTAAAGCTGAATACGACACACTGCTTAACGAATCAGAATACGCGGCGTGGATGGCGGCATGGGGCTTTCGAGCTAACCACTTTACGGTTAGTGTTAATCACTTAACCCGCACTGACGAGCTTACCGACGTAAACACATTGCTTAAAGAAGCAGGTTTTGTACTAAACACCTCAGGGGGCGAAATTAAAGGCGGTCCAGACGTATTTTTAGCGCAGTCTTCAACAATGGCTGACCGTGCTGACGTAGCATTTAGCGATGAGACTGTAGCGATTCCAAGCTGTTTTTACGAATTCGCACAACGCTATGAAATGCCTGATGGTAAACTTTATAAAGGCTTTGTTGCTGCATCAGCAGATAAAATCTTTGAAAGTACAAATACGAAGTAACGAGGTTGCTTAGTTATTAAAAAAGCCCGCAAGGGCTTTTTTTGTTTGAGCTGAACAGAAAATATTACCGATTAGGCTCAGTGGTGTGTCTCGCTAAAAACTGGTCGTAAGGCATGGGTTTATCAAAGTAAAAACCCTGCATTAACTTAATATCTGCTTGCTCCATAAAAGGTAAATAAGACTCTAGTTCTACCCCTTCAGCCACTACATCTATTTGCAGGCTCTTCAACATAGCTATTAGACCATTAAAAAGTGCGTTCGCCTTACTGTCTTGGTGAATACCTTGAACCAAGCTTTTATCTACCTTGACCGCTTCAAACTGAAAGCTTCTCAGGTAGCTGAGTGATGAGAAACCACTACCAAAGTCATCTAAAGACAATCTAAACCCACTGTCTCTTAATTTATTTAATGCGCGTAGCGCAGACTTTTCGTCCCGAATGAACACCGACTCAGTAAGCTCTAATTCGATAAAACCAGGCGATACGTTGTTATCCATGCAAACAGAAACTGCCTGATCAGGAAACGCAGGGTCGAGCATTTGATTAGCACTAATATTAACCGATAGTGGAATAGCTTCACCTTGATGTGACTCCATGATGGAAATATAGTCGCATGCTGCTTCTAGCGCCTGTAACCCAATGGCGCTATCGAGCTTTTGCTCTTCTGCTATGGGAATAAATACTGCTGGTGACACAACACCGTGTAAGCCAGAAATCCAGCGGCACAGCACCTCACCACCTTTAAGCTCGCCATTCAGGTCATATTTTCCCTGAATGTAAAAATCAAGAAGGTGGTTCTCTACAGTTCTACGCAAGTCGTTTACCATACTGACTTGCTGCGTCATGCTCTCGTAGAGCCCTGGTTCGTAAACGAACGCCTGTCCTTTCCCCAGCTCTTTAGCTTGGTACATTGCCGCATCAGCACACTGCACCAAACTTTCAATGTTATCGCTGTGTTCTGGGAATACAGCAATACCTATACTGGCTGATAGCCTAAGCTCAAGCGCATTTATTACAATCGCATCTTCTTCAATTTGACTGATAAGCCGCTTTGAGCGCTCGACTATTTCTTCGATATTTTGATTGGGCAACACGGCAATGAACTCATCGCCGCCCCACCTACCGACTTCGCCAATGGGGCCAAAAACAGCAGTAAGCAGCGCGCCAACACGCTGAAGCTCTACATCTCCCCTTTCATGACCTGCATTATCGTTAACCGCTTTAAAGCCATCTAAGTCGATAAATACGAGAGAAAAAGGCTGATCTTCCCCCACCCATTTTGAGATAGATTCACGAAGCGAGTTACGATTAGAAAGACCCGTCAATTCGTCATGCAGGGCGAGTTGCCGGAGCTTCGCCTCGTTGCGCTTCCTATCGCTAATATCGCGCATTGTTGCGATTAAATAAGTCGAGGTCTGTTGATAGGTTTCGAATAAAGCAACAGAAATATCTACAACCCTAATCTCTCCACTTTGTGTTTTTATCTTTGACTCAAATCGAATTTGTTTATCAAGAGCCAATTGCGCCTTATCCACTTTATCTGCAATGAATATTTGATTGAAATCCAACCCTACACACTGCTCTTTTACTGACATACCAAGTAATCGGATAAAAGCATCATTGCATTCAGTGATAACTAAGTCGGGTGAGAGTACTAACATTGGCTCTCTTGAGCTGGCAAACGCAGAGGCCATCAAGTGAAAAGATTGCTCGGCTTTGCGCTGCTGGGTAATATCTTTGGTGGTTCCTACAATGAGTAAGGCTTCACCAGAACTTCCTCGCTCCAACACACGACCGCGCAATCTTACCCATTGGTAATTTTTCTCCATCAATAGACGAAAGGAAAATTCAACGCGATCACGATTGCCATGAAGCGCCATGGACCAGTGAAACTGAAGCCCTTCCAAATCGTCTTCATGTACTCGCTCAGAAAGCTGAATTAAGGTGCCTGACCATGTTGATACGCTCCCAGAGTAAAGAGAGAAGGACCTAATTTCCATTACATCATTTTGCGCCTCCCAACGCCAAAATGACTCTTGAGAGGCCCACAGAGCAAGCTCTAGATCCTTTTGCGCACGCTGGCTTTCTCTCAGCGAAGCATACAAATTTTGCGTCTTTTCTGTCAGCAACCTTTCAGCTTGCTCTCTGGCATTTCGCTCTCGCTTTAAACGACGCTCAATTAAAGCTAAAGCGTCATTATTAGTGGGCTTGCCAATCGATGTTTCATCTGACATTAAACCCCCGTTAAACAACAAGAGATATGCTAAATTCGTACGTGTGAGGCGTTTCTAGTTGATGGGTTTCCCTTTCTAGTTTGCAGTTGTAATAGGCTGCAGCGGCGTCCATCAAGCCCTCTGCTAAAGGATATAACTCTCTTTCAGAGTAGTATTGCAGACGCATTGAGGTGTCGGTGCGTGACAGCACCTTAAAACGGGGGAGGTCTGCATCAGGATAAAGTTTTTTAACCTGGACATGAATATCGCCATCTAGGTGTTCCAACATGTCTAGCATGCTGTTGGTATTGGCTAACACATCGCCGTGTACGGCGCCTAACTTACCAAATAAATAAAAACCAAAGTCGTATAAGAGTTCATTAGCAGATTTACCCGTTCTCTCCACCAGCACGCCTACCAGGCGCTGCATCTGTTCAAACGGGTAATAACCCACTGCGGTATAAGCTCCGTCGTTCTCTAACCCAGCTTCCATGATGACATCATCAGCGAACTCGGGAGAAATCTTCTCCTCAAGCATGTCGATTAACGATGTAAAAACTATGCCTAACATGTAAATTCCTCATTCATTCATAGTATGAGTGTAGTCCACCTAAGCACAAGAACAACCTAAACTTTATGATAAATCTTCTGGTACTTCGCCCTTATTCATTGGCACGATGTTCACGCTATCAACCCGCTGTAGACCACGAGGAAGTTTATTCCCTCTGCGGCCCCTTTCACCCTGGTAATGGGTAAGATCTTCAGCGGTCAACGTCATGCTGCGTTTCCCTGCACCAACCTTAATGGCTGCACCATCAGGCACAACGGTGAGTACCTTTACATACTCTTCACGAGACTGAGATTTTGCTGAAGGAATATTGATAAGCTTGTTTCCTTTGCCTTTACCTAAACTTGGTAAATCCCGCAGAGGGAACATCAGCATTCGCCCTTCGTTAGAAATACTTAAACACCAATCAGAGTCAGGGTTAGTCACAGGCATTGGTTTCATAACTTTCGCTGCTGTAGGTAAGGACAAGTAAGCCTTACCCGCTTTATTCTTGCTAACCATATCTTTGAACGTGCCGACGAAGCCATAGCCCGCATCAGAGCCCACCAAGAATTTACTCTCGTCTTGCGCCATAATAACGTGCTGGAAGGATTCTCCACCGACAATATTGAAGCGGCCGGTCAATGGCTCGCCTTGACTCCGTGCTGACGGAAGTCCGTGAGCGTCGCAAGAGAATGTTCGCCCCGAGCTATCCATAAATACAGCTGGTTGATTACTTTTGCCTTCGGCGCTAGATAAATAAGCATCACCCGCTTTATAACTTAGTCCTTCAGCGTCGATATCATGACCTTTCGCACAGCGTGCCCAGCCTTTTTCTGAAAGCACAACTGTGACTGATTCAGCAGGCACTAATTCTTTTTCTGACAGTGCTTTAGCCTCGCTACGCTCGACAATAGGTGAACGTCGGTCGTCACCGTATTTCTCCGCGTCAGCAAGAATTTCCTTCTTAATAAGAGTTTTAAGGCGACGGTCTGAACCCAGCAGCAGCTGTAGCTTGTCACGCTCGGCAGCTAGCTCGTCCTGCTCACCCTTAATTTTCATTTCTTCTAATTTGGCTAAGTGGCGAAGCTTCAGTTCTAATATGGCTTCAGCCTGTTTATCACTTAAACCAAAACGCGACATAAGCTCAGGCTTAGGTTTGTCATAGGTACGAATTATCTCGATAACTTCATCGATATTTAAAAACGCAATTAACAAACCTTCTAATATGTGTAGGCGCGCCAATACTTTATCTAAGCGATATTGCAAACGGCGCGTCACTGTGTCTTTTCGATACTGCAGCCACTCAGACAAAATAGTACGCAAGTCTTTAACCTGAGGCCGACCGTCTAGGCCTATCATGTTCAGGTTAACTCGGTAGTTTTTCTCAAGGTCGGTGGTTGCAAATAAATGCTGCATTAACTGGGCAACATCAACGCGATTTGAACGAGGAGTGATAACCAAACGAGTGGGATTTTCGTGGTCCGATTCGTCGCGAAGATCGCTAACCATTGGTAGCTTTTTGGCCTGCATCTGAGCGGCTATTTGCTCTAGAATCTTTGCGCCAGAAGCCTGGTGAGGCAGAGCGGTAATGACCACATCTCCATTTTCTTCGCTGTATACTGCACGCATTTTTATCGAGCCACGTCCGGTCTCATAGAGCTTTTTAATGTCGACCTTTGGCGTAATAATTTCAGCTTCGGTTGGATAGTCAGGCCCATTCACATGTTCAAGAACGTCGCTGAGCTCCGCTTTACTGTTGTCCAGTAACATAGCGCAAGCGTTAGCCAACTCTCTTACATTATGAGGAGGAATATCAGTGGCCATACCCACTGCGATACCTGTCACGCCGTTAAGCAATATATGTGGTAAACGAGCAGGCAGTACACTTGGCTCTTCTAACGTACCGTCGAAATTGGGCACCCAGTCTACCGTCCCTTGCCCAAGCTCGCTTAACAGCACTTCCGAGAATCGAGAAAGCTTAGCTTCAGTATAACGCATGGCTGCAAACGATTTAGGATCATCCGGTGCGCCCCAGTTCCCCTGACCGTCGACTAGGGGATAGCGGTATGAGAAAGGCTGCGCCATAAGCACCATGGCTTCGTAGCAGGCAGAATCACCATGTGGGTGAAATTTACCAAGTACATCACCTACGGTTCTGGCAGACTTTTTATATTTTGCATTCGCGCTTAAGCCTAAATCGGACATCGCATAAATAATACGACGCTGTACCGGCTTTAAACCATCGGAAATATGCGGAAGAGCACGGTCCATGATGACGTACATGGAATAGTTTAGGTAAGCGTCTTCGGTGAAACGTCGAAGAGGAAGTTGCTCTACCCCATCGCGATTAATGATGATCTCGTCACTCATGATAGTTTTTTCGTTTTGTTATTAATACCAATGTGCTCGTAATAGAAAGGCCGCCATTCTCGTTGTGTTGTAGCGCACTACTTATTGAATGTACGCGAGCGTTTAGGCTATTGTGGGGTAAACCGCATTTCTGTGCAATCTTTGAAAACAATTGTCATCACTTTTCAAATAGCCAATGCCTTACAGTCTTTGCTATTTAGCAAAGATCCTTGCAATGTGAATGCTATCAATGTGTTAATTGTTTGCTTTGTTATTCTGCAAATAGAGTGTTTAAATAGAGCGGGTTGAAGTTTCCGTTCAATATTCACCCTAAAAATAATAAAACCCTTATCTAAATGGTAGTTTAAGTACAGAATAATATGGCAACCTTTCGCGCACTTTCTTTCCTATTTATTTTGCTAGCTAGCTTCTGGCCTTCTTGTTCCCAAGCGCAACATATCGAGCAGCTTTTTGACGAACAAAGTACGCTAGATTTATCAGACTCGCTGTACTTTCTATTCGAAACCGATTACCAACTTACCATTGGAGATGTATCAAGAAGACGAAATGACTTTCTTATGCATCCTCACGGAAACCCTAACTTTGGCTTTCGCAATAATGGTATGTGGTTGCTAACATCCGTTGCCAATGTTTCAAACGACAAAGACTGGGTGTTTTCAATAAATTTTAGCCAGCTTGATAGTGTTGACTTCTATTTAGTACAAAATGGAAAAGTCATTAACCAGAGCCATCAAGGTAAGACGCAAAAAGAACAACGTTTTCGCGTGCCTACCTTTCGCGTCGAACTCCCTAACAGCGACCCTGTTGATCTTTATATACGCATTGAGAGTCATTCATCAAGCCTCATCGCTCCACTTCGCATACAGGCAGAACCTTTACACAGTAGTTATTTCCAAACAGACAGTTTGTTATGGGGCCTTTTTTACGGCGGCTTACTCATACTTGCTATTTACAATTTAGCCTTGTTTTTTGGCGTTAAAGAGAAAAGCCTGCTTGCTTATGTTGGATACATATTGGCGGTGATCTTATGGCAATTTGTGTGGGGAGGACATACGCACCTATTGTTCACCCAAGGTATCCCCACATGGCTAGCTGGTCACTCAGAATTGATATTCGTGATTATTGGTATCAGCTCAGGCCTGTTTACCATGACTTTCTTAGAAACCGAAAAGTATTCGCCCACTGCTCACCCTATTATTAAACTCCTATTAATCTGTCAGGCACTGACGGGACTGGTGTGTTTTATTGATCTTCTTCCTTCTATGTGGAAGAACAATCTAGTGTATGGCGTTGGGCTTATAGCAATTTTAAGCTATGTCTACGCAGGGTTTGAGGCCTTCTTTAATAATTTCAAACCTGCACGGTACTTTATTTGTGCATGGGGTATGCTTGCCACCGGCGCTATTGTTGGCATGTTAAGCCTTTTGGGCGTGCTGCCCTCAAACGATTTTACTACCTACTGTTTCCAAGTTGGCGTTTTTCTTGAGGCAGGACTCTTTTCTTTTGCCTTGATGGAGAAAAGCAGGGGACAGCTTGAGAGTGAAGTAGAACAAGCAACCGATGATTTACGCAATAATGTTGAGCTTATTGAAGAGCAAAATGCACGCTTAGACATTGCGCGAAAAGACGCCATAAAGGCCAGTAACGTAAAGTCTCAGTTCCTTGCGAACATGAGCCATGAGATACGCACGCCGCTAAATGCAATATTGGGGTTTAGCAAAGAACTCAATAACGCATTGCTACCTACGGACCAGCAAGAGCAGGTTCGGATCGTTAATACTGCAGCTGAAAACCTACTTACCATTGTTAACGACGTACTCGACTTTTCAAAAATTGAAGCGGGCAAACTTCAAATAAATAACCAACCTTTTTCGCCTAATAAACTGCTCGAAGAGATGGTCACCATTATGGCTAAATCTTCGCACAGTAAGCGTATCGAGTTCGTTTTTGACTTAAATCCGCTGCCTGAAAAACTTATTGGCGATGTATTTCGCATCAAGCAAGTACTTAACAACTTACTCAGTAACGCGCTTAAGTTTACTTCTAGTGGAGCCATTACACTCTCAGCAAGCGGGCGCTCGCTTCCGCACGGTATCCACGAATTAAATATTGTCGTTGAAGACACGGGAATTGGCATTAGTCGTCAAGACAGGAAAAAGCTTTTCAGCGCTTTTTCACAGGTAGACGATGCACTAAATCGAAATTACCAAGGTACGGGCTTAGGCCTTGTTATTAGCAGGGAACTCGTTCGCCTGATGAACGGAGACCTTTCGCTTAAGAGTGTGCTGGGCCAGGGCTCTACGTTTAGCGTTTCTCTTCGCATGAATCAGCTTAGCCAAAAGTATTCATTGACGAGTAGCGCAGATTGGAAAGAGAAAAGCGTTGTTATTTTCGACCCCATTCCTGCAACACGCCGCTCAAGCGCTAATATGTTGTCGATATTAGGTGCCAAGGTTACTTCAGTGGAATCGTTAGATTATTTAGCTACGCTAAACGGTCAATATGACTTCTTCATGGCAACGGTACCGGTAAGTAAAATGGCATTGCGCGATAGTTACCTAAGCCGGTTTGTACAGTTTCCAGCCAAAAAACGAGTTCTCTGGTATTCTGGCCCTGAGCCCTTTGCGCAATACCCTAGCCTTTCACAGCACTTCCATTCGCAAATACGTATGCCTATAACGTTGACTAAGCTTGACAGTCTGGTAAACCAACACACAACGCCAGCGAAAAACGCCATGCAAGAAAAAATCAGCAGCTTACCTAATGTGAAAATATTGGCTGTTGATGACATGGAAATGAACCTGAAGCTTCTGCACACATGGCTTGACCAGTCACCAGTTGAGCTCATTACAACTATTAGCGGACAAGATGCGGTAAATCAGTGTCAGACACAGGAGTTCGACCTAATTTTAATGGACGTTCAGATGCCAGGCATGGATGGTATACAGGCCACTCGAGAGATACGCAAGTCTCCTGTTAATATGGGCACGCCCATCATCGCTGTCACCGCCCACGCATTTAAAGAAGAGCAAGAGCGATTGCTTGCATCAGGTATGGATGATTACCTTCCTAAACCTATCGAGGTAGAGTTACTCATCAACCTTATCAAGTCGTGGTGTCATAGTATTGAGCCCGGGGAGATCGAACTTCCTTCCGTTGACTGGCAGCTTGCGCTAAAACGTGCCAATCAAAACCAAGAAACCGCAAAAGAAATGTTGGAAGGCTTCATTACACTGCTTCCAGAAGCTATTGATACGCTTTCAGCCCTGTGGGAAGAACAGGACTATAACAAGCTTAAAACCGAGGTACACAAACTTCATGGGGCTTGTTGTTATACTGGCTTGCCGCGCATGCAACATCTCGCCCATGAAGCTGAAAGCGCGCTCAAGTTAGGCCAGCATAAACTTGTTGATGAGCACTTACCTGCACTTACCGCTGAAGCTAAGAAGGTCTTAAGAGAAGGGGTTACCCGCGCTTAACTAGTGACACCACACAGCACAGCACAGCACAGCACAGCACAGCACAATAAGTGCAGCATGGCTTAATCGTTGTGAAAAGACTGCCGAGTTTGCTGACATTCAGCGATTAACCTCGCAAATTCGCTGGCGTCCCTATCTAACTCTGAACTTGCTATAAAAATATCAAAACCGAGTCGTTTTCGTAGCTCTACCATACGGTGAGCTAACATGGCTTTTATTCCTTTAATGATAGTACCGTCTTCCATTACGTATTGCTTATCGTCGAACATCGATTGTTCGTAACAGCTGCCAGACGCACAGTTTTCGTCAGTATTTTGCATTAGCAGTGGCCGCTGCTCCATCAGTAAGTGTGTAGCAAGCCTAGGTGATATTGTATTGAGAAAATCAGTATAGCTTTTTATTTTGAAGCCGATTGTCTCTAACGGAACGTGATCTAACCCATGACGCACACGTGGGCAATCTGCTCGCTGCAGGTTGTCCCAGTGAATTCTCCAACTGCCAAGGCGATGGCGATAGGTAATGTAATCTCTGGCTATTTCCAAACTATAGTCTGGTTCGCGCACCTTAAAATAGCCGACTAGCAAACACACCAGTGCTGCGCTGGTCAGAAAGATACCGGCTAAAAACAACCAGTCAGGCAAAAACGCCAGCCACAATGCTGCAACAAACAACCCTACACAGCCTAATACAAGGCTAGTAATACCGTTACTTTTTGATGCAGCTCGAATATAAATAGGTTCAACACTAGTGCCAGACATACAAGTACACCACCAACATAATTATGGCCCAAACAATATAAAGTCTGACCCGTTTACACTTCACGCAGTCAGTCTGCCACCAGCGTAATATTGGGTGTGTTTTACGCATACACTGATAACCCTTTTTTATACGCTCGTTAGAAAGGGATAGTTTAACCGCAAAATTAAGCTAATGTGTGGTTTCTATAACGATAACGTTGAAATGCCGCCACAATAGTTGGAGTGAATACTAACGACAAAATGACGGAAAAGCCCACCCCACCTGCAAGTACAACAGCAAGTGGCGGCCAGAAGCTTCCTTCACTGAATAACAACAGTGGAATTAAACCGCCTACCGTTGTAAATGTTGTCGAGAGTATGTGACGGCTACAGCTCATGGTTTCTTCAACAATGGCCTTGGTATCGCCTTGCTTCGCTTTGGGATTGGCATTGATTGCAGCAATGACTACGATCGATCCATTGATTGCAACACCAATAAGCCCTGCACAACCAAGTAAAGGGTTGAACCCTACTGGCAAACCAGAAATCCATAAGCTAAACATTCCCAGCCCCACTGAAAGTATCGCGACTAGGGCAATAACACCTGCCATACGCAGGCTTGTGAACGTCAGTATAAGCGTGGTTATCATAAGAACTAATAGAACAGGCGCATAAGTGGCAAGCTTACCCAGCGCTTGCTGCTGTTCATCTGCATCGCCTGCCAAGTGAATTCTATAGCCCTCGGGTAGTTTAAGTTGGCTCTCAAGCAAATCTCTTAACTGATTACTGGCATCAATTGCCGGAACCCCAGGAAGTAAAAAAGCCTGAATCCGGTTAAGCCTTTCTCCGTCAACTCGGGTAATGCTGCTGGTTGCAGGCTGTAACGTCAAATTAGTTACCGCAGCCAAGGGAGACCATGAAATAGCATTGTCGCCGGATACAGGTATAGGCATAGCATCCACACCAGTGACGTTTTGCCTGTAAGCCTCATCAAGCCTTACTCGAACCGGAATTTCTTCTGTACTCTCCAATACCGAGCCTCCGGTGATCCCCGAGAAGTTGATCTGCATCTGGTTAGCAAGCTCAGAAAGGGTTAAGCCGAGGTAAGACAAGTTATCGCTCTGTGCATTAATTTTAAGCTCGGGCTCGCCCATAGAGATACTGGTGATAGACTGAGATATGCCGTCAACTTGTGACATCAACATACGCACTTTATCGCCTAAATCATTCAATATATTTAGATCTGGGCCGAATATTTCAACTTCTACCGGCGCAGCAATTGGCGGACCTTGACCGAACGCTCGTACTACAATTTGCACTTCAGGATATTCGCTATCAAGGGAATGTTGTAACTTGCCTACCAGCGCTACAGCGTCCTCTACCGTTTGCGTCAAAACCACTGCGTTGGCAAAATAAGGCATATTGTCGCGAGTCATCATTTGATTGTAATACACTGAAGGGGCGGAACCACCCACCAACCAGCTAACCTGCTTCACGCCTTGCTCACTTCGAATAGCGGCATCAACTTTTTTAACGTAGTCGGTAGTGTTTTCAATGCTGCTTCCCTCTTTCGTCCACAGATACACTTCAAACTGGTCTCTATCTGCACTTGGGAAGAACACGTTGGCCAATGTCGAAGACAGCACAAACCCAGAAAGGCAAAGTATGGCGACTGCCGGCAACACTAAAATGGGTTGTTTTATCCAGCGACCTAACTGCCTTTTAAAAGCTAAACTTAGCTGTGGCGCTTGAAGGCCAACTTTCCACCACGTCGTGGATACGACCTTACCTTGCAGAGCACTGTCGTGCTTTGGTAAGAATCGTGCGGCTAGCGCGGCAATAATAGTCAGTGAAATAAATAAAGAGCCAATGAGCGCCATAACCACGCTTATAGCAATTGGGCCCACGAAATCGCCTATATTTCCATCAAGAAGAAAGATAGGCATAAAGCCTAGAATGGTAGTAAGTGTTGAAGCTAAAAGTGGCGCAAATAAGTGAGAAACACTTTTTGCCATGGCCCCCACCCGCGTTAGATTAGGGTCTTGCAAGTTAATGCGTATTTCATCGGTAATAACGATAGCGTTATCAATAAGCAGGCCGATGGCGATAATCATGCCAAAAATTGACATTTGGTGTATTTGTTCGTTGTAAAAGCTAAGCGAAAACAGGGCAAACGCAGCGCACAATGGCAGTGCTAACCCCACAATCCATGCTGCACGAAACCCCATGAAAAGCAGAATAACCATCATAACAACCGCACACCCCATCAATAAGTTCATCGATAGGTCGGCAAGGCGCGTGGCGGTATATTCATTTTGCTCAAATGCTACCGTAGCGGTTAAGGTTCCACTGAAATCTCTATTAAACTGCTCTACTACCCCTAGTGCATTTTGCGTCCACACATCAGAACGCAAAGAAGGCTGCATGCGAGCGGCGACAAAGATGGACTCTTCACCATTTAAAAACGCTATTTCACCTCGAGGGGTGGTGTAACTGCGTTCTACCGACGCCACATCTTCGACTCTCAAATAGCGCCCCTGTTCATTAACAAGGGGAATAGACGCTATCATGTTTACACCATTCAAGCCCTCTCCCACCGTAAAGCGCAGGTTACTTTGTTCAGTGTTCAACATGCCCGCAGGCAATTTGGGGTCGGCGCGACTGATTGTATTGCTGACCTGCTGTAGTGTGAGGCCTGTCGCAGCAAGCTTAATGGGGTCAATATTT
>JAXHTT010000039.1:0-27416 GCA_034190055.1 Pseudomonadota bacterium
ACCATTCACAAATGTTCTGTTATCAACGTTATTAAACACTGTATTTGATGCTTCTTCCAACACACCCCAATCATCATTTAATAGATTAGTGAAGTTATCAATGACAAAGAATGCATTAGCTGAGTGATCAGAATTGAATGCTGGCAGGTCTTGGTAAACTGCTAAATCAAGTTTAGACCACCATGGCGCTGTTTCACCATTTCTAACACCCCCAATTGGAAGAATGTTGCCGTTATCCAAGAATGGTGTAAAACCGAAGGTTTGGTTATCTCGCACTCTACCGCCAACTTCACGACGGTCATCACGTACCAAGCTGTATACATTCCCCGACTGAATTACGCCGAATAAAGAGATGCTAGTTTCATACCCAGCAATGAACTCGTGACTGTAGCGGAAATCTACAGTAAAGCGGTGCTCGATATTCCAATCTGAAGTAGCAACTACCTGCTCATTTGGGTTTGTAAACGCGCGGTTTTGATAGTTGGAGAATGCTACTGAACTGTTCATTGGCTGAACATCTTCAGCATCATTGTAGTTATAGCCAGCAGTTACCTGAATACCGTTATCGTACGACTTAGATACACTACCAGAGATGCTTATAGCTTTAGGCTCTGGATTTGCGTTTGTTAGCACGAATGTACTCATTCTTGGGCTATCGTAAACAATGTAACCTGATGCGATATCACCATTGGCAGTGTCTGTACGTTCTGCGGTTTCTTCTAAGTCACCACGTAAAACGATTGCAGAGTCTTGGAATATGCTATAAATGATATCAGCTTCGAACACATAATCGTTATCTGTTATGTGAGTAAGTCCAAGAGCAATTTTCCATTCGCTTGGGATATCGAAGTCTGGATCCAAATAGTTCAACTCAAAGTTAGAACCGTTACCTAAGCGAGCTGCTTCAGCAATGTCTTGAGGAACACCGTATCCAGGCCCCGCTGGAACACCGTCTTCTACCTGTAACCAATTGATGTCGTCGTCAAACAAGCTTCTTGAGCCATCGGTATATCCAAAGCTTCTTCCTCGGATACCAGTTTGAAGAGTGTTGGTGTTAGAGAAGTTGTTAGACAACCATACGTTAGGGTTACCACCAGAGAACAGGCCAACACCACCACGAATTTCTGTTGAGTCAGATAGTGTGTAGTTTAAGCCAAGACGTGGTTGAAGTAGGCCTTCTCCATCAAGGTTTGTAGAGTTACTGAAGCCATAATCTTCTACAAAGCCAGGGTTTTCGTCTGGCGCGTCGTTAGTAGAGTACCACTCATAGCGCAATCCAGCAGTTATCTTAAGATCGTCGGTTAAGTAGAACTCGTCTTGAACATAAGCTGCGTTGATTTTGTATCCCCAATCTGCAGCAGCGTCAGACAAGTCACCAGCGTCATTGACATCACCAGTAACAATTCCATTGTATTCATAACGCGAAGGCAAACCAGCACGGAAGTTTTCAATACCGTCAAAACGAAGTTCTGTTTCGGTATGTTGAATAAACAAGTTAAATACATCAAGATCATCACGCTCATAACCGAATGTTAGAGTATGACCATTGTCGAAATAGTAGAAGCCACGGAATATAAGGCTAAGTTGATCGTAGTTTAGGTCGTTTGCTTGGCGGCTATCGTCCGAGCCAAAGAACACATTAACATTATCCAAACCTTCACGGTCTGTTAATTCAACACGAACTTCACCAAAGTCATTACCACCAACAGTTCCATCACCAGCTAATGAGATTTGACGATTATCGACATCTAAGTAGTTGACACGTAGCTCTGTAGAAAATTTATCTGTCCAGTCAGAGTAGAACGATACCGCATACGACTGCATCTCAGTACCGCGCTCATACAGATGCTCCTGGAACTCGAATTCATTTCCATCACCATCCGCTTGTGTAAAGTTGTTTCCGTCATTGTAATTGTAAGCAAACTCAGCACGATGGTTGTCATTAATATTCCAGTCTAATTTCACTAGAATTTTGTCATCTTCGTTATCAAGGCTTGTTGGGATAGTTCCTGTTTGATAGCCGTATAAATCATTAGCTATTTGAGCAATTTCGTCCAACTCAGCTTGTGTAACATCTACAGTGTTTAGTGCACCAGAACCAATTGGCCCACGGTTGAACAGATTTGAACCTTGGAACGTTTCGTAAGCAGCATAGATGAAAAGCTTATCCTTAATCAGTGGTGCACCGATTTCGAACCCATAACGTACTTCGTCGTAGCTACCAAGTTGCACATCGTCGCCTTGCAAAGAATCGCCACGCATAGAATCGCTTGTGTAATCAGCGAATACTGAACCATGAATCTCGTTAGTACCTGACTTTGTAACAGCGTTAATGTTACATGCAGTGAATCCGCCGTAAATAACCTCAAAAGGAGCAAGCTCAACGGTTACACCTTGAATTGAGTCGAATGGGAAAGGCTGTCTTTCAGTAGGATACCCGTTGCCGTTCAATCCAAATAAATCGTTTTGACGAACACCATCTACCGTTAAACTATTAAAACGTGGGTTTTTACCCGCACACTGGATACCGTCTGATCCACCTTCATCTACGTACAGACGTGGGTCTACACGGATTACGTCGTTAATGTTTCGGTTGATGGCTGGCACGTTTTGAAGATCAGATATGTCAAAATTTGCAGCCGGACTACTTTTTCCAAAATAAACGCTTGATACCTGTGAGCCTGTAACAGAAATGCGCTCAACGTTTTGTTCTTCTACGGAGAGTGCAACATTAACAGGTAATTCTTCACCCAAATCGATGTATAGATCTGTGATTGTTTTATCTTCGAACTGATCAGAGTCAATCATCACAGTGTAAGGACCACCAACGCGTAGACCTTTTGCATTGAATTGACCAGAGGCGTTAACTGTAACGGTTTTTTTCGATCCAGAAGGCACGTGGATAATTGTTACCTCTGTTCCGCTTGCAGGGTTGCCTTGTGGACCGACAATTTGACCTGTTATCGATGACGACGTTACCTGCGCCATTGCAGCTGACGACAAACCGATTGACAGCGCAACCGCAGCCGCAATGCGACTGAACTTTGCTGATGTTTTCATGTGTGTTTCCCTTTTTTGTTTAAATTTGTTTTTTAGGTTCGCTAGTAGGGTGTTTCCCGTAGTCGACCTTCAATTAATATGAATCGACAAAATTGTTATAGAGATTCATGTCAATTTTATTACAACTTTACATTTTTATTTAGCAGCAACTCCCCTAGGCGTTTGACTTTGCAAAAAATATCTTGACCACATGGTCAGGTTAATTTACTTATTATTATTATCGTCAATTCACGGCGTTTAGCTGATGTTATTCTTGCCATATCACGCACTAATAAACAGCGTTTAACAAAAATCAGGTTTACCCATAAAAATTCCAACAATAACAACATGTTAATAATTTTAAATAAACTTACCTATTGCAATAAGTAACCTTAACTGATGAAATCTACATATAAATTGTTAATTCATTTGGTCGTTTTTTTGACAGATTTAAGAATTGTTGCCTCTTTAAAGTGGGTTATATTAGCTATGGTCGCGCTGTTGTGTAGCCTAGCAAGCTATTACAAAAATTCTATGTTTTATGATGACATTCTGCCTCAAACTGGTCAAACATTAACCTGCAACACAGGATTATCAGGTAATAAGGACGTGTTTTCAGCTTATATTACTGATGGTCGGATAGCGGAAATGGTTAGCGAACGCTTGTGCTCAGATAGCACAATAAAGCGTCAGTATAGTGGTATAAAAGTAGTGATCGGCCAAAGCGATTACGATACCTTTAGGTATATTAATCACGGAGTTGTTGACTTAGCATTAGTAAAAAGCAATATCGTAGACGCTTTCGGTGCAGATAAAATTTACGGTTTAACTAAACTAGCAGCCCACCCTGATTACCCCGCATTCTTCATAGCTCTCAGAGAAAAGCCATTATTAAGTAAAGAGTATTTACTTGGTAAACGCATAGGACTTTTGGATTACCCTAGTAGCCGCTCAGGTCACATAGTGCCAAAAACGGTTTTACACCACATGGGGCTAACTGACACTAATGTCGACATTATTTATTACAGCTCTCACAAGGAGTTAAGACGAGCACTTCTTGCCGGCGAAGTTGATATCATTTCGACGTATTGGGCGGAGGAAGATGCCGACACGTTTTCTAAAAACTACACTTCACCTCTACTTGAAAGCGTTAGTGGAATGCAGTGGTATTTAAAGATGCAAACTCAAAATACAGACCTGTTTTGCGCGATACAGTCTGTTATTTACGAAATAGCAACTACCCACCCAAGACCATATTACAAAAATATTACGCTGGAAGAGGGTTGTAACAAATGAGTAAAATAAAGCTTCGACCTAAATCGCCTGTCAGGATCGTCGCAACTTTAACCTTCCTGCTAATTTCATTACAAATTGCGTCAATAATTGGTCAGTATCTTGCGCATCAATTTTCTATACACAGAGCTATTGACTTAGTTGAGAGACGGATTAGTTTGGATAGCGCTTTCCTTGATGTCGGAAACGAAACGCTGAATACACCAGCAAATAGGTATGCTATTGAACGTTACCTAGAACGTCTCGAAAAAGTTGTAGAAGGACAAAACCTTCCCGTAGTAGTAAGTGAAATTCAGGGCGTTAGAACCAAGTCAGACTTAACTGAATTCCCGAGATTGCACCGCACTACTTTCGAAAATGCAGAGCAAACCATTAGTATTTCTATTAACACTAGAAATCCGCTCAATGAAGTTGGAATTAGTTGGCTGAGTATCATACTTGCACTACTTATTTCCCCGCTTTTTGCTTTTACTAGTAGAAAAAGACGAGCACAGTCTGCGCGTGAAGAAATAGTACTCCCCCCTAAGCCTAGGCTTGTTATCAATTTACAGGAAAAAACCATTTCAAACGGTATTGATGACAAAGTAGTGACACTTCAAAACAAGCCTCTATGTTTCTATACCGCATTAGTTAAGTATTGCATAGATAATCCTAATGAGTCTTTGCCTCCACATAAAGATGTACCGCACGAGTTAATGGCATTAGCAAATAAGTGCTTCGGACGATTAATTGAATTGGGCCATACGAAGCGAAAGCGCCCAGATTTTAACGCTAACTTGGATAAAACCCTTAGTGAAATACGTGCTGCACTTGATGATGTGTTCACGGGCTATATTGATGAAAAAGAGACCTACTACCCGCCTAGAGCACAAGGTGAGGGTTCTCGTTCAAAACAGCATTCGTATGCATTGCCAAGCATTAAGGAAGACGATATAGAAATAATTGGTAATTAGCGATATTTTGATTTTTTCAGTGAAAAACTGACCACTTGGAGAACTTTTTTGTATTTTATGCGAGTTTAAAAAACAGCCCGCAATACCTTGAAAATACAATAAAGTTCTAGCAAAGACCGATCCAAAAACCGAGAACTTGTGAATATAACATTGATTCGCGAGACCTAAACGCGTATCTTTGCACCAACAAAACCAGCTTTATAGTACTATGCAATCGCCACTTATTATTGCCATTTCTGGAGCTTCTGGCTCTGGGAAGTCTCTTTTTACAAAAAATTTGTTTAACGGCTTCAGTGCTCAAGGCCGCCCTGTTCAAGTGCTGCGCGAAGATCACTATTACCGCGCCCAAGATCACCTTCCCATGGAACAACGTGAGAAGAATAACTACGATCATCCAAACGCATTTGAGCACGAGCTTTTGAAAGCGCACTTGCAAGCATTGCGTGATGGTCAGCCTATCGACTATCCGCACTATTGCTATAAAACGCACACACGTTTACCTGAAACGGAGCGCTTAAACCCCGCACCAGTAATTATACTTGAAGGTATTATGTTGCTTGCGCGTACCGATTTACTTCCCCTGTACGACGTAAAAATCTTTATCGATACCCCTCTTGATATTTGTTTGATGCGCCGAATGATGCGAGACCTGAAAGAACGCGGTCGTAGTATCGAGTCGGTGGCAAAGCAGTACGAAGAAACTGTTAAGCCTATGTATCATCAATTCATCGAACCTAGCCGCTTCACTGCCGACGTAGTAGTGACGCAAGGTGGCAAAAACCAAATCGCATTAGATGTGATTAAATCACACATTCAGCAAGCGCTTCTTTAAGGGAACATTACTATGGTAAGTTTACTGGGCATTGCAGTCCTTCTGGGTATTGCTTTCGCGTTATCATCGGCGAAACGCAGTATAAATTGGCGCACCGTTGGCGGCGCATTTGCTATTCAAGCATCAGTTGGCGCATTTGTCCTGTACTCTGAACCAGGTAAAGAAGTTCTATTAAGCGCAACCAAATTTGTCGCCAACATTATTGCTTATAGCCAAGAAGGCATTAACTTCTTGTTCGGCCCTATTGGCGACAAATCAATCGCTTTTATTTTTGCCTTTAACGTACTTCCCGTTATTGTCTTTTTCTCTGCACTTATCGCGGTTCTCTATCACCTCAAAGTGATGGGTGTCATCATCAAAGTAATCGGTGGATTCTTACAAAAAGCGCTGGGAACCAGTCGCCCAGAATCCATGTCCTCTGCTGCCAACATTTTTGTTGGTCAAACCGAAGCGCCTCTAGTGGTTCGTCCTTTCATCCCACACATGACGAGCTCCGAGCTGTTTGCCATTATGGTAGGTGGTTTGGCGTCAATTGCTGGCTCTGTAATGGCAGGGTACGCGGGAATGGGAGTAGACCTTAAGTATTTATTGGCGGCCAGCTTTATGGCCGCGCCAGGTGGCTTGTTAATGGCAAAAATTATTTTGCCTGAAACCAGCAAGCCAAATGAAGATTTACACGACGTAGACGCGGAAGATACCGGCTACGCTAACGTGTTCGATGCTGCTGCCAGTGGCGCAGCGTCAGGCATGCAGCTTGCGTTAAACGTAGGCGCCATGCTACTCGCTTTCATAGCTTTAATTGCCATGTTTAACGGCCTTATTGGCTGGACTGCAGCGCTATTTGGTTATGAAAACGTTACGTTTGAAGGGATCCTGGGTTATGTACTTCAACCACTCGCATGGGCAATCGGCGTACCATGGGAGGAAGCGCAACTTGCAGGCAGCTTTATTGGTCAGAAGATGGTGGTCAACGAGTTTGTTGCCTATCTTAACTTCTTAGAAAACCAATCACAGCTATCTGAAGCATCTCAGGCCATTATCACCTTTGCACTTTGTGGTTTTGCAAACTTCTCTTCTATCGCTATTTTGATGGGTGGAATTGGTGCCATGGCACCAACACGCAGAAAAGAAATTGCGAGACTGGGGTTAAAAGCTGTTATTGCTGCAACATTATCTAACTTGATGAGTGCCGCGCTAGCGGGCTTTTACCTCACTCTTGGTTAAATTTCATTAATTTGGACCAGTTGGTCAAGATTTTACTAGACTAACTGGTCAGGTTTCTGTAAATTACGCGCAAATTCTTCGCGGGATTGATTTATGTCAATTTCTGCGACTTTTTTCTGTAGCCCGTCTACCTTTATAATGCCGCAGTCAAAATATACGGGATAAAGTTATGCAATTAGTTGCTGTTGATTACCAAGCGGAAAACGCACAAGAAGAATTCGTGAAGTCACTTCGCGAGACAGGGTTCGGTGTTTTAAAGAATCACCCTATCCAACAGTCATTAGTTCAAGGTATTTACGACAATTGGCAGGGCTTCTTCGACAGTGAAGAGAAGAACGATTACCTGTACAACAAAGGTAAACAAGACGGATTTTTCCCTCAGAGTGTTTCTGAGGTAGCTAAAGGCTTTACGAAAAAAGATATTAAAGAGTATTACCACTTCTATCCATGGGGTCAGTGTCCAGATGCGCTACACCCGCAGATTTCTCAATACTATGAGGAAGCTAATACACTAGCGAAAGAGCTATTGGGTTGGATAGAAAAACACTCTCCTTCAGAGGTGAGCGATAAGTACAGTCAGCCGCTAGGTGACATGATCAAAGATTCTGATCAAACCTTGCTACGTATACTGCACTACCCGCCACTAAAAGGTGATGAAGAAGTTGATGCAATTCGCGCTGCTGCTCACGAAGATATTAATTTGATTACTATCTTGCCTGCAGCCAACGAACCTGGATTGCAAGTACAAGCTAAAGACGGTAGTTGGATTGACGTTCCTTGTGATTTCGGGAACTTAATTGTGAATATTGGCGATATGCTTCAAGAAGCATCCGGCGAATATTTTCCATCAACTACGCATAGGGTTGTAAACCCAGATGGCACTGACATGACGAAATCTCGTATTTCATTGCCACTATTCTTACACCCTAGACCAGATGTTGTTCTTTCAGAACGTCATACCGCAGGTTCATACCTGCAAGAGCGCCTTCGTGAGCTGGGCGTTATATAAATTAAGTTCCTTTTGTAGTGTTATTCTTTTTGCCGCAGCTAGTCTGCGGCTTTTTTTTAGTTGCTTGCTAAGGTCGCTAATTTAGAAGAATAGCGCTGTTTATCTTGTTCGTTTGGTGAATACTTCACAGCCTTTTCTAAAAAGCGTTGTGCTTCGCTAACATCTCCCAACTCGTGATACGCTTTGGCCATGCCGAACAAAATCTCGTGACGAGAGTTATCTAGCCTCAACCCTTTTTTATAATGCTTAATTGCCTTTGCAATATTTCCTGCATCAAAAGCTTGCTCTCCCAAAATGTAATGATAGAAAGGGTTATTCTTACGCTTTGCTTCGACCATTTGCGTGATCTGCATTGCTTCCTCATCTCTGCCTTGATGGGTATAAAGAATAGATAAATTTTCCCACGCTGTTAGGTTTTCTTTATTAATGGAGAGAGCGTGTTTATAAGTCATCTCCGCCTGATCATAAGCTTCCACCATTCTGTAAAGAACGCCTAGGTTCACCCAGCTTTGCTGCAATTCAGGGGACAATGTGGCCGCGGCGCGAAAATAGCTATAAGCCCGTGTATACCTATTGGCCACAAGCGCGTCAGCCCCTTTGTTGTTGTAGTACATAGATACAATTTTGTTTTTTGACACTGGCTTTCTAGGAAAGTAATTGCGCAACATTTGGGGGTCAAAGTCTACGTCTGCCCATGAACGTCCAATCGATGTTACGTGGTTGGCCTCAGGTATTGAGATTCGCATATTGATATGACCATTTAGCAAGCTATAACCCTCCCTTCTAGTCCAATACTCAGGAATATCTACTTCGTAGAAAGTCGCGGTTAAGCCTACATGCTCAGCCAGTGCATAAGTCATAATTGATAGGGATAAACAGTTTGCTGCACGATTATTAAATGTACTGTCTGCTGTCGTGTTCGCACTATTGCGATACAGCACGCCGTAGTCCGAATGATCAAAAATAGCTTTGACTAGCCCTTTTACATTTTTCCCCGTAATGCTTTTTTCATACACCGCATTCTCAGCAAAGATACGAGCGTCTTCTCCCAGAAAAAAAATATCATCGATAGACTCGACTGGAAATAAATGATGAGAAGAAAACAAGCTATCGTTTAATAGTGTCGGCGCTGCCGCTACACTATTCTCTTGCGTGGACTGACAAGCGCTAAGTAAGCCTAAAAAAAGTAATAAAGAAACAGCTCGAGCATTCATACCAGGAACCTTCAATAGTCACTCGATAGTTTATAATTATAGCACCCACACTCATTTTTACATTTTATTTACAACCCACCAGGCTGCACTTTATGGCAAGAAATAAGTAAGACCTAGGCTAACTTGTTGATGCATCCCTCGCCTTTTTTCGGTACTAGCCGCTCTTTTATCAGCATTACACAAAGTTAATCATCAAATTGTTAGGTATTGCCGTAACAGATCTCAATTCAGTAGCTTTCAGTGGCTGTCTTTAAGTAGTAGGCGATACGAAGGATGGTGAATTTTATTTAAAGCCCATTTACACATTGAAGGAAAGATTATGAAGAAGTTAATGAGTGCGTTGTTTTTAATTGTACTGAGCACAAGCGTTTTCGCGGGTCATCATGCAGAAGGTAAGCAAAAAGATATTGTCGACACTGCTGCTAGTAATGATATGTTTTCAACACTTGTGGCCGCCGTTAAGTCTGCTGATTTAGTCAGTACATTGAAAGGGGATGGCCCATTTACCGTTTTTGCGCCGACCGATGATGCATTTGCAGCATTACCTGATGGAACAATTGAAATGCTGCTTAAACCTGAAAACAAGCAAACGCTAACAAAAATTCTTACCTATCATGTGGTAGCCGGTAAAGTAACAGCAAAAGATGTAGCAGCGCTCTCTGATGCCACTACGGTAGAAGGTAGTAAGGTAATGGTATCTACTACAATGAATAAGGTCATGATAAATGACGCTCAAGTTATCAAAGCTGATGTTATGACCAGCAATGGCGTTATTCATGTTATTGATACCGTATTACTTCCAAACGACGTAAAAGCATCGCTATAAATCGATCTACAACAGTTATAAAAAGACGAGCATAGACCGACGTCAGTGGGTCTATGTTTTTTATAAACAATTATCGATCTCTTCCAATAATTACCGCGTAAACAAAACCAATTCGACAAGGGCTTTAAAACTGCCTTGTTGCCATTCAAGAACGTTAAGTGAATAGAGTCAATCACTCGGTATTACTGCGTTTAAAAACATATAAGGTTTCTCACTAAACCAGAGAAGGAGTTCAAATGTTCACGGTTTACACATACAGTATTGCAGGACTATTAGTTATTAGTTTTACCGTGTTTGTTCAAAACATAGTAGCTGCGGTGGCGCACAGAAAGCAGTCGCGTTACATTCCCGGTAAAGTCAGCGAAGAATTGAGCCATGATAGTTTTGTATTTAGAAGCCACCGAACATTTCACAACTCGCTTGAAAATATTCACCAATTTACGCTTCCCGCTTTGCTTTGTATGTTTCTTGGCGCGCCAACAGACATACTTGCCATTTTAGTTTGGGCTTTCGCGCTAAGTCGTATCATTCATATGGCACTGTACTACGCTATTGCCACAGAAAAGAACCCTAGCCCAAGAAGCTATTTTTATATGTTGGGCGCGCTCTGTACCCTCGGGTTTTTTGGATTGGCGTTTTTCAGTTTGTTTTTCTAACGGTTGAAGGCTACACCTTCCTATTTATATTGCGAATTATGTTTTTATTTTGAAAAAACGCCTGACGTATTAAAAACTCTTTCGAAGATGCGGATAAGCATAGAACTAAATTCTACGCCCAAATATTACACTTTTGATTAATGTTCTTTTCGACATACAGGCGTATTCTTACCAACTGAACGCACATATTTGTGTTAGGAGCCCCAGTGTACATCGATCAAGTCGGCGATCGGACCTTAGCTGATTGCAGCGTTTTAATTGTCGACGATCAAGCTAGTAGCAGACTCGTTTTAAAAACTCTACTTGAAGAAATTGTAGAGTGTTATTCTGTGAGCTCGGGGAAAGAAGCGATCGAGTACTGTAAGCACAACAAGCCTGACTTGATCCTTATGGATGTCTCCATGCCAGAAATGGATGGGCATCAAACCACTAGGCTGCTTCGACAAAAACAATCGTGTGAGAATATACCTGTCATTTTCGTTACTTCTTCATCAACAGAAGAGGAAGAATCACGCTGCTGGGATTCAGGGTGCGTAGACTTCGTTGTTAAACCCGTCAACGCCTGTACCCTACGTAATCGTGTGAAGTCTCATCTTCAACACAAGCTCAGAAGTGATTTCTTAGAAAAACTTATCTATATCGACAAACTCACCGGCGCATACAATAGACACTATCTGGACGATTATCTTCCCCGACTTGTTAAAGACAGCGAACGCAATGCTACTCCATTGACTTTGGTTATATTTGATGTCGACCATTTTAAGCTTTTTAACGATATGTATGGGCATTTGGAAGGCGATAGCTGTTTATGGAAGGTAAGTAAAACAATTACCGACGCACTCCTTCGGCCTATGGATAAATTGGTGAGGATCGGTGGTGAAGAGTTCTTAGTGATGTTGCCTAACACTGATTTGGAGGGTGCAAAAGCAGTTGCTGAGCGCCTCTTAGAAACTGTCTATAACCTTAACGTTCCGCACACTTCATCTGAGTATGAGCGCGTAACATTAAGTGCTGGCTTAGCGATAAAAACCGCTAACGATGGCAAAACGATTGACTACGTAATGCTGGAAGCGGATAAAAACTTGTACGCCGCTAAAACCTCCGGGCGGAACTGTTTAGTTGCCCCCTCACTGTCGGTGACTAATAAGCCCAAAAACGACGCATTCTCATCGGACGCTCAAGAACAGTGTTAAGAGCTTTATAGCCGAAATACTATAGTTTCTATTCATTACCTAATTCGGTGCAACCTATGGCGCCAGTGTGAATAAGGCAATCTAGCGTAGCCTCTTTTGTTATTCCTAATTCTGCCAATTGGGCGAAGTAAAGTTCAAGTGTAGCTAAAGCATCGTCTAGCGCATTATGTTCGTTGAAAGCAGGAAGGTCTAAGCGTTGACGGCATACACTCAACGTCGCACTGTTACTTGGCAAAACCTGATGCTGCTTGTTTAGCTGATACAGCGCAAGCTGGAGAGTATCAATATAAATCACCTCCAACTTTGGTAAAGCACATTGTTTATAAGCTCTGTCTAAAGCCATTAAGTCCAGTCTAGCGTTATGAAAAATGAGTATGTTCTGTTTAAATAGCGGTGCGACAACATCAAGTGCATCTGCTAAATTTTCACCTTTTTGCAAGATATCGCGGGTTAACCCGTGAATCACAGGGCTTTGCCCTAAGTCTGCAGTTGTATTGATGACATGATAGCCGCTCGTCGACAAATCAATACGCCCGCCCATACCACTCACATATCCAACAGAGGTAATTTGCGTGATTGAAGGATTTAGCGAAGTGAGTTCTAAATCTACTGCCGTGAACGATGTACTATAAACATTGAATTCACGAAGGCGCTGCTTCAGCTTAGTTTTCCCCGTAAATGTCTGTGCGCACGCCTTTATCCATCTTTTAATCATAGCGATTAACTCACGCCACCTGAGAACTTCATCACCATAGCTTGATTAGTTCTTTCTATCGCTTTAAAAGCCGCTTTTAGCTGATGCTTTTCAATTGATGACAGGCTTGATATGGACACGCGATTGTCGGTAACTTTGTTTTCAAGTTGATGACGCCAGCGTAGACGATTAAGGAACAACCAAATATCTTTAAGATTAGCAGCGTCGCGTTTTGAAAGTTGAGAACTATCTGATAATGCGTCTAAGCGCGCAAGTGTGTTAGGTAAGGTGACGCCATCTGCGAGGGCGTAAATTCTTGCAATATTGTTTATTAAAGCAACAGCGCGGGTCTTTAGATCAATAACGTCCTTTTCTTTTCTTCCCTTCTCAAAAACAAACTTTTGGAACATGGAAAGAGGCACCGATATTTCGTTACTATGCCTAGTAAGAGCTGCTAAAAACATGTTTTGTTGCATTAAAGGAGCCCGCTGTTTTTGAAGCTGCTTAAATAAGCTTACATCACCCGCAGCACACCGCACATCCAGAAAAATATTAAAGTGCATAATTGCATCTTTAGTAGGCGCTTTTACCCATTGTTTAGCTTCTTCTAGTGCCTCGTCGAGGGAGAGCCTAAGCTTTGGGTTACTGGCCATAATATTGCCATCGCAAAGCTTGATGCCGCACTTCGCCAACCCGTTGCATACGTACTCTGCCATATTTGAAAAGTACTCGGATTGAGCTTCGGTAGGTCGTTTTGCCAGAAGTAACCCATTGTCTTGGTCTGAGCCCATCGTTTGATCTTCTCTGGCTTGAGAACCATACACCAGCCACGCAAACATTATGGGCGCTTTTCCATTTGCCTGCTGGAAGAAACCAATTAGCTTTCTGGTCATGATATCGGTTGCTTGTGACAATATTTTCCCTGCAATATCGTAATCACCCGCTTTTTTCGCATGAGCCGAAAAGTAGTGAGGCAGTTGCCACGACAGGCGAGTAAGCTCATAAAGATTATCAGCTTTGCTTAGCTCACCAATGATGAAAAGTACGTTACCTCGCTGATGACGAATGATATCGCTGGCGGTGACCATACCAAGAGGGACTAGCGTTTGTTGCTCAATAACAGGCAAGTGGTGAATGTTTTTTTCCGTCATTAGCGCTAAAGCGTCAAATAAGGTCCTGTTACCCATAATCTGAGCCGGGTTAGCTGTCATTATTTGACTCACTGGAAGATGAGGGTCTAAGCAGGCTGCCACCACTCTCGACCTTAAATCGCGGTCAGTAATAATACCAATTAGCTTCTCTTTTTCAGTGACCAATAAAGAGGAGACTTTTTGCGATGTCATTAATTGAGCAGCTGCCGTAATAGAGGTTTGAGCGTCCACGGAGACGGGGGCTTTTTCGATAACGTCTAAAAGACCCTTGTAAAGCCACATCGAATTACTATCTGCAATAGCATGATTTTGAAGAGCGTTATTGCTAAGTCCTTCAAAAAACTGTCGTATTACAGGTATCTCTAATAAAGGTTCGACAGCTAACGCCTCAAAACAATAAACTAGCCCTGGGCTGTCTACCGTTATGCTTAATGGAAAGTTGCGCTTATCCATAATATTTGCGTAACCGAAATAGTCACCTTCACTTAAATGCTGGATGGGAGCGTCAGAGTCTTTCACTGAAAACTGGCCGCTTTGAATAAGAAACAGCGCGACCTTACCTTTCAGAACCTGATCCACATTATCAGCAGTCAAATAGATTAGCTCTGTGTGTTTTACAAGCTGCAGCTTCTGCTCTTTATCCAGCACGTCAAAAGGCGCTGACGTATTAAGAAAGTCTTCAACTTGTTTAGCCATTGCAGTCATAGAGATTGTCCGGTTCACAAAAAGAAAAAACCAACCTACTCACTTTCGCCAGTAGATTGGTTTTATTTTGCTAAAGCCTATCTTAAGGCAATACTAACTTAGTGCGCTGATGCTTCACCCGCTCCTTTAGGATAACGAATGCTTTCAACCAGATCTTGAATTTCTTCTGGCGCTTCGTCTGTTGCTTTAAACACTAGGAAAGCAACAATGAAGTTCACCATCATACCTAAAGTACCAATACCTTCAGGAGAGATACCAAACCACCAGTTGTCAGGCGTATTAGCAGCCGGATTTACAAACTTGAAGTAGATAATGTAAGCCGCAGTAAACGCAATGCCTGAAATCATTCCCGCAATAGCACCTTTGTCGTTCATGCGTTTGCTAAAGATACCCATAATAATGGCTGGGAAGAAACTCGACGCCGCTAAGCCGAAAGCAAAGGCGACCACCTGCGCCACGAATCCAGGTGGATTAATACCGAAGTAACCGGCAATGATAATAGCCACCGCTGCTGCCAATCTGGCGTACATCAGCTCGGCTTTATCCGTAATATTAGGCATAAAGTTCCGCTTCAGTAAATCGTGGGATACAGAGGTGGAAATCACTAACAGTAAGCCCGCTGAGGTAGAAAGGGCTGCCGCCACACCACCTGCCGCAACAAGCGCAATCACCCATGCTGGTAAGTTCGCAATTTCAGGGTTAGCCAATACCATGATATCGCGGTCAACTTTCATTTCGTTGCGCTCATCACCCGAGTAGAACATTTTGCCATCGCCATTTTTATCTTCAAACGCGATAAGACCAGTCTGTTCCCAATTCTTAATCCACGACGGCGCTTCCGCATAGCTAGTGCCCGTCATCTCTGGACCGTTAATGGTTTCAATCATGTTCACACGAGCGAATGCTGCTAGCGACGGTGCTGTAGTGTACAGAATTGCGATAAACGCTAGGGCATAACCTGCAGATTTACGCGCATCGTGAACTTTAGGCACTGTAAAGAAGCGAACAATAACGTGTGGAAGACCCGCAGTACCCACCATTAGTGCAAAGGTGATAAAGAATACATCAATAGTACTTTTTGTCCCCGAGGTGTATTCATTGAACCCGAGCTCGACGGATAAATTATCAAGTTTCTGTAGCATATGCATCCCCGAACCGTCCGCTAATGTAGCGCCAAAACCGGTTTGTGGAAGAATATGGCCTGTAACCATCATTGAGATAAACACAGCAGGAACAATATACGCGAAGATCATGACGCAATACTGAGCGACCTGTGTGTAGGTAATGCCTTTCATGCCGCCAAGTACGGTGTAGAAGAACACGATAACCATACCAATAACAACGCCAGACACAATATCCACTTCTAAGAAGCGGCTGAATACCACGCCCACGCCACGCATCTGACCTGCGACGTATGTAAAGCATACGAAAATGGCACAAAATACCGCAACGGTACGTGCTGTTTGTGAGTAGTAACGATCACCAATAAAGTCAGGAACCGTAAACTTACCGAACTTACGTAGGTAAGGCGCTAAACAAAGTGCCAGTAGAACATAGCCGCCGGTCCAGCCCATAAGATATACCGCACCGTCGTATCCCATAAATGAGATAAGACCCGCCATCGAAATAAATGATGCTGCCGACATCCAGTCTGCCGCTGTAGCCATACCATTCATAACAGGAGGCACGCCACCACCCGCTACATAGAAGTCATTCGTCGACCCAGCACGTGCCCAAATTGCAATTGCAATATACAGCGCGAACGACGCGCCAACGATAATAAATGTTAAAGTTTGAACGTCCATGATTTACTCCTCATCTACGCCGTAGCGTTTGTCCATGGCGTTCATCTTCGCCATATAGACAAAGATCAATGCAACAAATACATAAATCGAGCCCTGTTGTGCAAACCAGAAGCCTAATTTAAAGCCAAAGAACTGAATTTCATTTAAGATATCGACAAACAGTATGCCGGCACCAAATGATACGATGAACCAAACGACTAAAAGCTTAGCTAGGAGCGCTAGGTTTTCACTCCAGTAGGCTTTTTTGTCCTCTTCGTTTCTAAATGCCATTGTTTCACCCTCATGTCAGGTTAACTAGTTGTTATGATTTTACAATTCCCTAACGCTCGGCTTTGTTAACGTTATTGCTGCGTTTGAAACTTTTGCATAAAGCAGAAACAAGGCAGCAAAAGTCAAGCATTTAGGAGGTCAGCTACTACTCTAGACCTGAGGTGAGAATTTCAAAATGAGACCATGGTCGTAGGTAGACCATGGTCGAAATGATTATAATATCGGCACAGTTGTTAAAAGTAGGTTAAGGGAAGATTATGGTTTTTGGTTGGGTAACGCTTGCAGTCTTGTACCTCTTTTTGCTGTTTTCATTGGCAAGTTGGGGAGAGAAGAACTCACCTACAGCAAGAGCACTAACTTCTCATCCCGCCATTTATTCATTAGCTCTGGCAATCTATTGTACCGCTTGGACTTTCTTTGGCATGGTCGGGCAAGCGAGCAGAGATACATGGATTTACCTGCCAATTATGCTTGGGCCCATCTTAGTCTACGTACTGGGATACAAGTTTATTTATAAACTGACATTGGTAAGTAAAAAGCAGCATATTACAACCATTTCAGACTTCATTGCGTCACGCTACGGCAAGCGCCAAACCGTCGCCTTAGTCGTTACTCTGATTGCTCTACTCGCAACTATTCCCTACATCGCTCTTCAGCTAAAAGCAGTAGGCGCTACTTTTCAACTGCTAACGCAGCAGCCCAATAGTAATGGCATTATCATTGCCGCCACGGGTTTTATTGCTGCCTTTGCCATTTATTTTGGTACACGCCAAACTGACGTAACAGAATATCGGCGTGGCCTGATGCTAGCCATAGCATTTGAGTCCACCATCAAGCTTCTTGCTTTGGTACTGGTTGCTATTGTGGGTTACAGCGCATGGAAACGAACTCAATCTGGTGCATTTTTCGAAAGTTTTACTAACGAGATTGCGCTTGCTCAGTTCGGTTCATTTAGCTTCATTGCACAAACCATCATGGCGGCAGCAGCCATTGTTTGCTTACCTCGTCAGTTTCACGTCGCCATTATCGATAACTTAAGCCTTGGGCACATACGCACGGCGCGTTGGCTTTTCCCGCTCTACCTAGCCATTATTTCCGCGGTTATTCCTGTTATTGCTATCGCAGGCAAAGCCATTTTTGCTGGTCAAAGTATTGAACCTGACTCATATGTCCTGTCTCTGGCAATGTTTTCGGAATCTGCGCTTCTTCAGGTGATTGTATTTGTAGGTGGGCTGTCTGCAGCTACTGCTATGATCATAGTCGCCACGCTTACCTTAAGCACCATGCTTACTAATGATGTGATATTGCCACGTATTCTAGCGTTTACCGGCAATACCGATGACAAAAAAGACATATCTAGAAAGATTCGACTTATTCGACGGGTTGTCATTGCCTTTATTTTATTGATGGCTTTCTTATACCACCAGCAAATGACAAGCAGCCGCTCTCTTCACTCCATTGGCCTTATTGCTTTTTCATTGGTTATTCAACTAATGCCAGCCATCGTTGGCGGTCTTTATTGGAAGCGCGCTCATGCCCACGGCGTTTATGCGGGGCTTATGGTCGGCCTTGTAATCTGGGTGCTTTGGTTAGTGCTCCCTATTGTAAGTGAGCAAGTCTCTCAAATGGAGCAAAATGAACTCATAAGCCAAGGGGCAATGATTAGCTTGGCTGCAAATAGCTTGGTGTACATACTCTTTTCTCATTTTGCTCCCCAGCGCCTCATCGACAGAATGCAGGCAGAAGCGTTCGTTTCCCCCGCTATTTCCAGTAACAACACAGTGAAAGCCCAGGCGACGAACGTTACCGTTTCTGACCTTGTCACGTTGCTTTCAACCTTTATGGGAACCGGTCGTTGCGACCAGCTGCTTACCCAATATCAACAGTTAAACAACTGCCAGTTAAGCCACACAGACACACCTAATGAATCGTTTTTATCATTCTGTGAACGGGCCCTTGGCGGGGTTATTGGCGCCTCTAGTGCAAAAGTACTATTAGACAGTGCGCTGCGTGGTAAGAAAATGGATTTTACTGAGGTAATTAACTTTTTCGACGATACCACTCAGGCGATGCAGTTTAATATGACAGCGCTATTAACCTCGCTTGAAAACATGGACCAGGGCATTAGCGTGGTAGATAAGCATCTAAATTTAGTTGCTTGGAATAAACGCTACGCAAACCTTTACCCTTACCCTGACAACTTACTTGCGGTTGGCACTCCCATTGAAAAACTCATACGTTACAACGCTTCTCAAGGCGAATTTGGTACTCACGATGTAGATACTGAAGTAGAAAAACGTTTAGCGCACTTGCGCTCCGGCATGCCACATCGATTCACACGACAGCGTAAAGATGGTCGGGTCATTGAAATGGTAGGAAATCCACTTCCCGGAGGAGGTTTTGTAACAAGCTTCAACGACATCACAGGGCACGTGGAGATTCAGCAAGCACTCGAAGAGTCCAACATTGATCTTGAAGCCCGTATCAAGAAGCGTACGGAAGAAGTGCACTCCATTAACGCAGAGCTTCGCCTCGAAATAGAACGCCGTTCCGAAGCGGAAAAAGAATTAATAAGAGCTAGAAAAGCTGCTGAAGATGCCAACGCCAGTAAAACCCGTTTCTTAGCCCTAGCAAGTCATGATGTACTGCAGCCGCTTAACGCAGCTAAACTCTACGTGAGTGCTTTGGAAGAGCAGGAACTGTCTGAGCAGGCCTTAGCGATTATTCAGAAACTTGGCCATAGCGTTACCTCAAGTGAAGCACTGATAGGCACACTGTTGGATATTGCTCGACTCGACCAGGGGGAAATGAAGCCTGATATTGAGTCTATTGATGTGAACACCCTTCTCTCTCCGCTGGTAGATGAAATGGCCATGCGCGCCCGCGAAAAAGGGCTTGGTTTCAAAGCCATTATCCGCCCTTGCTGGGTACGAGGGGATAGAACCTATTTATACCGAATAACCCAAAACTTGTTGTCAAATGCAGTGAAATACACCGAAAAAGGTCGCGTTCTATTTACTGTAAAACCTGTTAAGGGAACCGTTTACTTCAAGGTTATCGATACGGGTATTGGTATTTCAGATGATAAAAAAGACAGCATATTTGGCGATTTCTTTCGCGCCAATGAGAGCAAAGAGCATGGGTTGGGCCTTGGTTTAGGTGTAGTGCGCCGCTTAGGTCTTCAGCTTAACAGCGATATTAAGGTTAACTCGAAGGTAGGAAAAGGAAGCTGCTTTGCATTTTCTCTAGAAAAAGCCGAGCCTAAACAAGCGCCTGATATTACAGTAAAACCTCGCAGTACCACATTCACTGGAATGAATGTACTTTGCGTAGACGACCAAAGGGAAAACTTAGATGCCATGCAAACTCTATTAAAAAAATGGGGGATTAATGTCTTCTTGGCGAATAACTGGGATGATGCATTGAAGGTCTGTGAAGTTATACAACCCCAGATTTTACTGATGGATTATCAACTCAGTCACGATAGCGAAAAAAATGGGCTGGCACTAATCGAGGAAATAAGGCACCGGCTAAACATCGTTGTACCGGCGGCGCTTATAACTGCAACTCCGGATGAGAATTTAGTAACTCAGTGTAAAGAACAAGGCGTTAACTTCTTGGCCAAGCCCTTAAAACCGGCGAAACTGCGCGCCCTCCTTCAAAGTATGACGCGCTATATAAGAGAAGCCAAAAATGTTTAGTTTGTATTAAAGGGTTAATGCGCGCCAATGCTAATGTGAATAGTCGACAAGTTCATGCATTAAAAAGAATCGACACAACAAGAATTATTTGTAAGACACCCCCTACCACTTCCTTTAGTATGCGCGCAACATGACTTGTCTAAATTTCGACACCAGTCTGTATAGATAATAACCCGCTCAGCGAGAGTTAAAATGTTCGTAATCACGGCGTGTTACCCCAGGTATAGTGGTTCTACATCAAGGTGACATAACAAAGAGTACGGACATTTTAAACTCGCCCTTCGGGAAGGTCTGGCAAGCTTCCTAGCTTCATTGTGGGAATTTGAAAGGGAACAGCCATTCCTGCATTCCCACGCTTCGCTAGGAAACTTGCCAGCGCCTTCTGAGTGGGTCATTGTTTATACAGATTGGTGTAACCACGTTCTAACGTGGTAAATGGCACGTCGATTCAACGACAAAATAAATCACAAACTACAGGCTTTTTCATAATGCGCATCGCTATTCTTTCAAGAAATCCACGCCTTTACTCCACTTCACGCTTAGTGGAGGCGGGACAAGCTCGTGGGCATGAGGTAGACGTTATCGATACTATGCACTGCTACATGGATATCACGAGTGCGCGACCGTCTGTACGTTATAACGGCAGGAAACTTCCTTACTATGATGCGGTAATTCCTCGTATTGGTGCATCTGTTAGCTTTTACGGTACCTCTGTGGTTCGTCAATTTGAAATGATGGGAACTTATAGCCTTAACGAGTCAGTCGCGATCAGCCGGTCACGTGATAAATTACGCTCGCTACAGCTTTTATCCCGTAAAGGCATTGGCATGCCAAGAACAGGCTTTGCTCATCATCCAGATAAGATTGACGACGTGATCAAAACCGTTGGCGGTGCACCAGTTGTTATTAAGCTACTTGAAGGCACCCAAGGTATTGGTGTGGTATTGGCAGACACTCAAAAAGCCGCAGAATCCATTATTGAAGCTTTTATGGGGCTAAATGCCAGTATCTTGGTGCAGGAATTCATTAAAGAGGCGGGCGGTTCCGATATACGCTGCTTCGTTGTGGGGGGAAAGGTAGTTGCTGCTATGAAACGTCAGGCTGCTCCAGGAGAATTTCGCTCTAACCTTCACCGCGGTGGTCAAGCAAGCCTAGTTCGACTAAGCCCTGCAGAGCGCAAAACGGCGGTAGATGCCGCAAAAACAATGGGGCTTAACTGCTGTGGTGTAGACATTCTTCGCTCTAACAACGGTCCGGTCGTTATGGAAGTTAACTCTTCGCCAGGCTTAGAAGGTATCGAGAAAGCCACTAACAAAGACGTGGCCAGCATGATTATTGAATTTATTGAGAAGAGCGCAGAGCCACATAAAACGAAAACCCGTGGAAAAGGCTAACCCCTTCAACCTATACAATAACGTAAATATAGGAAAACGTTAGTGGTAAATGATGTTTTAACAATTGGGGGTGAAAGCATTGCTCCTGGCGAAACAAAGAAGATTGAGTTGGAGATGCCGCCACTATACACGGCTACCAATATGAGCATTCCTGTTTATGTTAAACGAGGAAAGCGGCCAGGCCCTGTTATGTTTGTAAGCGCAGCCATTCACGGTGACGAGTTAAACGGGATTGAGATAGTGGGTCGTCTTATCCGTTCAAAAGCGATTGAACGAATTAGAGGCACCCTGATAGCTGTCCCCATGGTTAACGTCTATGGCGTGCTGAATCAATCTCGCTATTTGCCTGACAGACGCGATTTAAATCGCAGTTTCCCTGGCAGTAAAAAGGGCTCACTTGCCGGCCGCCTAGCGAACTTATTTTTTAAAGAAGTAGTGAGTAAATGTGATGTAGGCATTGACCTTCATACAGGTGCTATACACCGAAGTAATTTGCCACAAATTCGCGCAGACCTAGACGACCCAGAAGTACTAGAGATGGCCAAGGCGTTCGGTGTTCCTGTACTGCTTAATGCTGAGTTGCGTGACGGTTCATTGCGCGAAGCTGCCAGTGCGAGTGGCGTTAAAATTTTGCTTTATGAAGCAGGCCAAGCACTGCGCTATGACGAATTTTCTATTCGCGCGGGCGTAAAAGGTATTATCAATACCATGCGCCATTTAGGCATGTTGAACAAAAGTCGCAGCAAAGGCCATAGTATTGAGCGTTTCATTGCCAGACAAAGTGGCTGGGTTCGCGCCCCTGAAAGTGGTTTTGTCAATCACCTAGCCCAACTAGGTGATCATGTCGCAAAAGGCGACAAACTGGCCACTATTGCGGACCCATTTGGTAATTATTTAGACAGCCTTGAAAGTCCTGCTGAAGGGGTTGTGATTGGTAAACAAAATATTCCGCTTACCCAAGAGGGTGAAGCCGTTTACCACATTGCCTACTTCTCAGAGCCTGATACTGTTGCTGAACACGTAGAATTGCTGCAAGACAATTTATTGCCTCAAGAACAGAGTACTGTTTTATAAATTGGTAGAAGATTAATGAACAACAAAAAAATTGTAGGAGCGGTAGAACTGTGCGACTTGCCAAAACTTGCCATTTCTGATTTAACCGTGCGCGTTGACACTGGGGCGGCAACATCGTCACTGCACGTAGACAACATCGAAGAATTTGAGCACAACGGTGAGCTTTGGATAAAGTTTGACATACATCCAGATATCCATAACGTTGAGCGAGTGGTTCGCAGAGAAGCAAGAGTTGAAGGCAAAAAGCGCGTTAAAAGTTCAACAGCTACACGTGAAAAACGCTATGTCATTATTACACCTATTATTATGAACGGATTCCAGTGGGACATTCAATTAACGCTTACCGATCGCTCTGAAATGACCTACTTGATGCTACTTGGTAGAGAGGCAATGAGTGGACAATTTATTGTAGACCCCGAGCACGACTTTTTACTTACTGGAAAAGACTAGCACTTTCATTTAGCAGTTATGAAAAAGGGGTTATACTTCAGATAATGTTTAGCAAGTCGCGTGGCAAGGTTGAGGCCGCGTATATGAGTGAGACAATATGGATATTAAAACCAAATCACTAAGCTGTATCATGCTGTTTATTAGTTTGTCTGCGCATCCTAGTGCCCATGACCAACAACAGTTTTCTAATGAGGTAAGCGCAGACTTACCCCATACCGTTTTACGACTGCCCAACGTGCACCCAGGACGGGATAGCATTTACGCTTACGCAAAGTTACTACTCACCGAGGCTTTGCGTATTACACAACCACAGTACGGTAGCTTCGAGCTTATTATTAGCAACCAAGAAACGGCCCAAGAGCGCCAGTTGCGGAGCTTAGAACACAATATGTTGGACGTAACATGGAGCGTAACGTCAACTGAGCGAGAGCGTCAGTTTCTTCCCATTCGCATTCCCATCATGGCTGGACTATTTGGTAAACGCGCGTTATTTGTTAAAGATGGGGATATCAGACTAAAAGAGGTAAAAAAACTAGCAGACCTCCACCAGTTTCGCGCGGTACTCGGCTATGACTGGCCAGATACCAAAATTTTTCGGGCTAACGATATTCCTGTTTTAGAGACCACCTATCGTGCTTCATTCCGCATTGTTTCGGAAGGGTTCGCTGACATGTTTCCAAGAAGCGTGATGGAAATTAACGAAGAATTTGCTGATAAAACCTTATCAAAAGGCTTAACTATCGACGACAACCTCATCATTTCATACCCGAGCCCTATCTTTTTCTTTGTTGGCAGCGACAACCAAGCGTTGGCGGGACGAATTGCAGAGGGCTTACTGATGTTGTTTGAAACCGGAAAGTTTCAAGAATTACTGCTCGCTCACAAGAACTTTAAAGAAGGGATGACTCTCGTTGATGGACGTACGATTATTGAAATCGAAAACCCGTTATTAAGTGAGCAAAGCCGCCTGGCGCTAGAAAAGTTTTTACCTGAATTCGCTATGTCTGAAGCCGTGGTTAAGCACGATGCTACTGAACCGGAGGCTCCAGCTCAAGCTGCGAAGCAATAAGTACTGCCTGAGTGCGGTTATTAATGCCAAGCTTTTTGAAAATAGCGGTTACATGCGCTTTTACGGTAGCTTCAGCAATATCTAAATTAAAACCAATTTGTTTATTCAACAAACCATCTCGCATGTAGCAAAGTACTTTGTACTGAGAAGGCGTAAGTGACGCAACCTTGTCAGCGAGTTCAGAAAACTCTTCATTTACTTCATCAACATCTTCACTTAAATTATCAGGCAACCATACGTCGCCATCTAAAATAGCCTCTACCGCATTGGCTATATCCTGTGCACTGGCAGTTTTAGGAATGAAGCCGAGTGCCCCTACGCTGATAATCTTTGAAATGAGAGTTGTATCTTCCGTACCAGAAACCACGGCGACAGGCAGCTCGGGAAAGAGCTTTCGGATATGCAGCAGGCCAAATAAATCATTGCTTCCTGGCATATGTAAATCAAGAAGCAACAAGTCGATATCCTCATTATTGAGAATATCGACCGTGGTGTTTAGATCTCCAGCCTCTCTTAGGGTTAAAGCTGGAAGTGACAACGACAACGCGCCTCTCAGTGCATCGCGATACAGCGGGTGATCATCAGCGATTAAAAGGGTTATCATTGTCTATATCCTTAGTTCTACTTATTAAGACGTTCCTCTATCAGTGTATCAACAACCGATGGATCCGCCAACGTAGATGTGTCACCTAATTGCTCATGCTCGTTAGCCGCAATTTTACGCAAGATACGGCGCATGATCTTACCTGAGCGTGTTTTAGGTAGCCCTCTTGACCACTGAATCATATCTGGTGTAGCAATGGGGCTTAGCTCTTGACGTACCCACGCTTTGAGCTCTTTAGTCAGGGCTTCGTCTGCTTCAACCCCTTCATTAGGCGTTACATAAACGTATATACCCTGCCCTTTGATATCGTGGGGGAAACCTACAACAGCGGCCTCAGCCACTTTTGAGTGAGCAACAAGCGCACTTTCTATTTCAGCCGTGCCCAAGCGGTGACCAGATACGTTTAGCACGTCATCTACGCGGCCGGTTATCCAGTAAAAGCCATCCTCGTCACAACGTGCGCCATCACCGGTGAAGTACACACCTTTATAAGCACTGAAATAAGTATTAATAAAGCGCTGATGGTCGCCGTAAACCGTGCGGGCTTGGCTTGGCCAGCTATCTTTAATAACCAAGTTACCTTCTGCTTCCCCTTCAAGCTCATTGCCATCAGCGTCAAATAGTGCTGGCTGTATGCCAAAGAATGGGCGGGTTGCCGAACCTGGCTTTAATTCTGTGGCGCCGGGCAGAGGTAAAATCATGTGTCCGCCTGTTTCAGTCTGCCACCATGTGTCAATAATAGGGCAACGACCTTCACCGATAACACGGTGATACCATTCCCATGCCTCTGGGTTAATTGGCTCACCCACTGTACCAAGCAAACGAAGTGACGATAAATCACAACCTTCAGCAGGCACGTCACCGTGAGCCATTAACGCACGGATAGCAGTTGGCGCAGTGTAAAGGCTATTAACTTTATATTTTTCTACTACCTGGGCAATACGCTTAACGTCGGGATAAGTTGGTACACCTTCAAAGAATACTTGTGATGCAGCATTAACCATAGGGCCATAAACCATGTAGCTGTGACCTGTGATCCAGCCCACATCAGCAGTACACCAATAAACGTCATCGTCTTTGTAATCGAAAGCGTATTTAAAGGTCATTGCAGAATAAAGTAGATAACCGCCTGTGGTGTGGACCACACCTTTTGGCGTGCCCGTAGAGCCCGATGTATATAGAATAAATAACGGGTCTTCCGCATTCATTACTTCAGGTTCGCACTGGGCAGACATACCGTCCACAGCTTCATGCCACCACACATCGTGCTTTTCATCCCAGTCTACATCGCCACCCGTTAGTTTATGTACTAGAACGTGGGTAATTGATGGGCAAGCTTCATCGGCTAGCGCTTTATCTACATTCGCTTTAAGCGGGATACTTCTTCCTGCACGACGCCCCTCATCGGCAGTAATTACCACTTTTGCACTACTATCGTTGATACGGTCGGCAATAGCATTTGGTGAGAAACCACCAAAAATCACCGAGTGCACAGCCCCTATACGTGCGCATGCCAACATAGCGTAGGCAGCTTCAGGTACCATAGGCATATAGATGGCAACACGATCTCCCTTCGTGACTCCCATCTCTTTAAGTGCATTCGCTAATTTACATACTTCATAGTGCACTTGTTGATATGTCACATCTTGACTATCTTCTGGTGAGTCGCCTTCCCAGTGAAAGGCAACTTTTGTGGCATTATCAGCTAGATGGCGGTCAATACAGTTATAGCTGGCGTTTAACTCCCCATCTTCGAACCATTTGATAGACACATCGTTTTCACCAAACATGGTGTTTTTAATTTTGGTTGGCTTTTGATACCACTCAAGCATGGACGCGTGTTCAGCCCAGAACGCTTCGGGCTGCTCTACTGACTGCTTGTACATCTCGTCATACTGCGATGCAGTCAAGTGAGTAGATTGAAGAATGTTCTCAGGCACAGGGTAAGTTTTGCTGGCGGTCATAAAGATTGCCTCCAATATCAATAATGTAAAATTCTTGTTGTATGATGAAACACTCTAGCTATTCACCCGCAAAGCAAAATGAGACTTTGGTCTTAGCAGCATAAGACTTAGGTGCTAATAAAAAAGTTAGACTAAAAGCATTACGACTATAGTCTTATGCGACCATCGGCTTATTTAAATTTGAGATAATTCAGGAGCCGACATGAGCCGCACCGTATTCTGTCGCAAATACCGGAAAGAAATGGAAGGCCTGGACTTCCCCCCCATGCCCGGCGCCAGGGGCCAGGACATCTTCG
>JAXHTT010000004.1:0-66685 GCA_034190055.1 Pseudomonadota bacterium
GATTTGTCGCCCTGACAAAAAGGCCCAGCTTAAGTAAATCTTAAAGCTGGGCTTTTTAGCTAATTGAAACCTAATTTTAATTATTCATACTCACCTATTATGTGGTTTCACAACTTGAAATATTCCCTTTATCGTCTAAAAGCGATACCTTTGTTAACATCGCTCAGAGCATTGTCGCGGACTGAGCGAGGCTAGCCCTCACGGATTTGCTAGAGCTACTGTGGTGTTTGAAAGAGTAGTTATTGGCTGATGTTAACGAGTTTATGAGTCAACACCTGACGCTATACCTGCCAAGGACTTCAATCGACTGACTTCTTCGATGCTAAAACGCTTAAATATGCCATATATAGTATATCAGCTTGATGCCACGGCATACCAAGGGAACTCAGATAGTCCGGTTTATAGTGTGAAAGAGGGTGAAGTTGTGTGGGTAATTAAAAAGGTGTTTGTCAGCCAAGTTAAAGGGTCTGCTCCATCTGCACCTAGTGATATTAGCTATGCTATTTCTGTTAAGCACGCAAATGCTCTTCTGAAAAAAAGTTTGTAGCGTTGTTTTCAATAAAAAGCTATTGGCTAGGTGCCTTCAATTTTATATGGGTTATATCTGTCGGGGCTGATAATTCCGTTTGGATCTAACGCGTGAGCAATTTTACCGGCGGTTTTCCAAAAAGTACTATCCGCATTGAGTGTCTGTTGCTGTTTTATGTTAAGGCGATACGGAATAAACCCGTGTTTTAATCCTTCCGAGACCAGTGCGTCTAGACAGTTATGTGCATCTTTTACTGCTTGAGGGTTTTCCTTATCAAAAACAATTGGGATAGTACTGTCTGTTGAGATGCCACTCAAATTTGTAAATGTAATCATTGGCTCTATGTTGTACTGAGGGGCAATATCTCTAACCATATCAATTAACTGTTTCATAGCATCTGCTTTTGCTGGAACTAGAGGGGCATACCACATCAAACCGCATCCGTCTTTTGCAGGATTCAAATGTTCTTTTCGGTCAGTGTGCGATAGTCTTGGATTTCTCCAATATGCAAGAGGAAGTGCAACTTCACTTGGTTTTCCGCGCATTACTTCCATACCTTTAGTTAACTTTTTCAGCTGAGTTTTAGCGTTGTCTAAAGCTTTTATTGGCAGGTAACGCGTTGCAAGTTGTCCGAATTTAATTAGCAAGCTGCTCGAAAATAAAACTTGGTTGGCTTTCCTTTTAGCAATAGCTTTTATATCCTTTTTGGCTGCCTTGGCTACTTTTTCTGTACCGTAAATAGTGCCCACGATAGTCCATTCTGGTACATCGTAAAGTTTAGCTATATGCTCTACTTGCTTTTCTGTCATCACAGAATGATTGCCCGGGCCTTGTGGGTTTTCTGCAACCATGGCGCATACTCTGCGTTTATCCATCAAATTGATTGAGCCAACCACACCTTCCAACTTATTGAAAATTTCTTGAACAACGCTGTAAGCTGCTTCGAAGCTATCTAGTTCGAAAAACCTTAGGTAAAAAGAGTCAAAGGCAGGCTTTTTACGTGCAAGTGAGATAGTCATTTCGGTAGTTATCATATTTCCAGACTGGGTGAAAATACCATCTAGATAGGGACCGTGCTTCCATTTGTATGTTTTGTCTACATAACAGTCTGTAGGGCGGTCAGTTGCCGTATCACTCATAGCTTGAAGTGACGATTCGTAAAAGCTCCCATCTGCTAAAAAGCCTTTTATTGCTGTTACAGCGCTAAAGTGGTCTGCAACAGGAGTTATGCCGTAACCTCTTTCTAGAGCATTGCCAAGAATACTTGTTGTAGGGCCTGCACCTGTTACGGGAACCATATAGGGTGCATTTTGTTCTTGTAAAAATTCGTACAGTTGTTGCTGTGTAACACCAGGTTCAATAGTAACGATACCATTTTCAATATCAAAAAACTTAATGCGATCTAAAGCTGAGAGGTCTAACACTACTATGTTGTTAGCCACAGTGCTGGGCGTTGAAGAGCCGTAACCCCAGTTTTTGCCAGTTGAAAGTGGATAAATTGAAAAGCGTTGATTGTTTGAATTTGACAATGTGTTTGCTAATTCTAAAAGCAAAGCTATTTGCTCTTCTGTCTCTATCTGAATCAATATTTGACTAATTGATGTGAAAGCTTCCGTTCCCTGTTTGTTTTGAGGTGCGAGAACTTGGATATCTGCCAAATTTAAATGGCTTTTGAGCATGTCTATCAGCTTATTCATATCAGTCTTTAAACAAATTTTTCTGTGCTCTTAAGATAAACATTGAAAAGGATAAAAGCAATTTTCAATTCTTCTCCCCAATGTTATACGGGACTTAAGGTAAGAATGAACCCGTGAGTCAATTCTCAACAATATCTTGTCCTTGATGATTGAAATATTTCGATTTATGGAGCACAGTGCATCTACAAGAAAACTTAGAAATTGAACAAATCTCTTGCCGATATAGAAATGCACGTGTCAATGCGTTGCTACAGACTAAGGCTTGAACAGTGCGCAAATTCAATTAATAAATGCACGACTCATGGTTAAACGGTGGTAAAACAAAAAACTGCCTTTTGATCGTATTCTAAAGTCGCCGAACTAATAGAAGTATTGCGATGATTTACAAGCAGTTGAACGAAGAACAAAGCTACTAGATCGAAGCCTACTTACGCGAGGGATCGGCGATTGGGAAGCCAATACTGTTTTAGGTAATCATTGAGCTGGCGCGTTTGTCAGCCTTGTTGAGCGAAAATGGTGCTGTAATTGTTACGATCCTAGCAAATGCTTTTGAGCTTCAACAGAATCTTGAATATCGCTTAGCATTGCCCGAAACGCTGGGTTCAGATTCTTCATGAGTAAAGACGGGTTAATATAATATGGAGCGCGTTGCCCGTGATATTCTACCGTAGGGCCGAGTTTGTGAAATTTAATACCAATGAAGCTCATGCTTCGTGCTAGACGAGGTTCCATCATTACATAAGTATGTGGGATGTCTTTGGCAATCACGATAGACGCTGCTGCCATATATAAGCCAATAGCGATAAAAGGAAAACATCGAAGCTCTTGTTCTGAGTATGTGGTTGTGTCAATAGCACCTGTCGCGGCGCCTCTGAACTGGTCAGCCTTTCTTCGTCTGAAACGCTCAGGGACTGCTAACCTGCTTATTTCACAAATTTCATGGCGGGGAAAATTTGAAGGCGTTAGCGCTTCATCGGTAATGCTGTGCAGACAATATTTTTCAATAGGAAGTCGTTGAGACTCATCTGTAGGGTGCACCACTCTTACAGTGCCAGCATAACTACCCGTTTGGAGGTGTTGGACCATTGCGTGAATAGAAAATTCGTCAAAATCATCCATTTCTTGTTCATCGGGGTTCACTGGTTCGAATGCTAGTTCTTCGCAATAAACTTGGTGTCGAATATTAAAAACTGTTGATTTATTTTCTTGGGAAGCGGCGACAACAGGGCTTAAGTAATCGGAAAAGTGTTTAGAGATTTGTTTGGCTTCTTTCAGTTTGCTATAGCCAGACATAGCCTTTTTAACTTTACTAACAACCGAATTAATAGGGTTAACCATTGAAAAAGGCTTTACTGCTGGATTGTTTGAGTCGAATGAGTTCACTGGCTAACCTTTTTTGTATTTATGTAACAGGCTTTTAATGAAATTAATATAGCACAGCTTTTACATCACTTTGCAATGTCTTAGCTTCAAAATGCAACTGAAGTCTAAATTGGTATCAGAAATTAATTTAGTTACAATTCAATACATATAGAAAATTTAAGCTTTTATCTAATGCGACATTACCTGTTTTATTTTTTGTTGTTTTTCCCTTTTTCTACAGTGATAGCTTCGGCTAAATCCCTCGTTGATGTAGTAAAAGAAGTAAAACCTTCGGTAGTTGGTGTTGGAGTGCATGCTCCGTTTGCTACCATAAGCAACCAATTACATGGTACTGGCTTTGTAGTAGGGAACGGTAAGTATGTAGCGACCAACAAGCATGTTATAGATTCTCAGCTTGAAGAAGGTATAAAGTCTCAGCGAGTTGTTTTTTTACCACAGGGCTCAGCATCCAGAGTTCTACCAATTAAGCAAATCTTTAAAAGTAAACATCGAGATGTTGCAATTCTTGAATTAGAAACGGTACTGCCTGCATTAAATTTGGTCGCTTCTAACGTAGTGATCGGCGATGGTTCGAGTGTAGCAATTACTGGGTTTCCTATTGGTGCGATTTTAGGATTATTTCCAGCCACTCATTCTGGAATTGTTGCGGCATTCACCCCTGACGTCATTCCAGCTCACCACAGCTCTCAATTATCACAGCGCTTTCTGAAGCGTGCCGAAGCACCAGCCATGGTTTATCAACTTGATCTAACGGCTTATCCAGGAAATAGCGGTAGCCCCGTTTACTTATCGGAAACTGGCGAAGTTTTCGCAATTATTAATAAGGGCTTTGTGAAAGAAACTAAAGAAGCAGCTATAGAAAGTCCTAGTGGCATAACTTATGCTATACCTGTTAGTGAACTGTATTCATTAGCTGCGGAGTATGATATTTCTTTATAGACTCCCAACTATCGTATGTTCATTTTCTTTATTTAATACTTTGCTAATTAGACTGATAATGTAAAGAATGAGGCTTCGAGAAGTTGTTTATTTGAAAAGTTGAATGCCATTTGAAGGGCGAAGAAAATTAAATTTTTCAAAATGGAGCAAAGTTACTAATGTTAGTGAGTAATTGCACTCTACGGCAAGCCGTAGAGTGCGGATGGCGTTGTTCGCCATCATTTAGATTCACTGACGTAAAATATAACTTAGTCATCTCAGGGTTGGCGGAAGGAAAGTTCGAATATTGTTGCAAAGCATATTCAATCGTGTTGCGTACGTGGCATTGTGTTTTGCTTGAATAATATGTTTGGTATCAGCGCGTGAGATTTGCGCATTTAAGGATATGAGATGAAAGTACTGGTAACAGGAGCCGCAGGGTTTATTGGCTCTCACGTCGCATTATCATTATTAGAACGTGGCGATATCGTAGTGGGCATTGACAATCTTAACGACTATTACGATGTTTCGCTAAAAGAAGCAAGATTGGAAGTTATAAGTGAGCACAGTCGCTCGGCAAATTTTAGCTTTAAAAAACTAGCTGTAGAAGACAGAGAGGCTATGGCAGCCCTGTTTTCCGAGCACAAATTTGATAGAGTGGTGCATTTAGCTGCTCAAGCTGGTGTGCGTTATTCTCTTGAAAATCCTAACGCTTACGTCGACTCAAATATTGTTGGCTTTGTGAATATTCTAGAAGGGTGTCGTCATAATAAAGTCGAGCATTTGGTGTACGCGTCATCTAGCTCAGTTTACGGTGCGAATGAAACTATGCCGTTTTCAGAACAGCATAACGTAGATCATCAAGTTAGCTTGTATGCGGCTTCTAAAAAAGCTAACGAGCTAATGGCTCATACTTATAGTCACCTGTATAACTTACCTACAACGGGGCTGCGCTTTTTCACTGTTTACGGGCCTTGGGGCCGTCCAGATATGGCGCTTTTTAAGTTCACTAAAGCTATTCTGGAAGGTAAAACAATACAGGTTTACAACTATGGCAACCACCGCCGTGACTTCACTTATATCGATGATATCGTTGAAGGCGTAATTCGCTCATTGGATAATGTGGCTAAACCTAACGAGAATTGGGATGGCAGTAACCCAGACCCAAGCACAAGTAAAGCGCCTTATAAGGTATACAACATAGGTGCGCAAACGCCTGTTCATCTTTTGAAGTTTATTGAGACCCTTGAGAGTGCGTTGGGTATTGAGGCTAAAAAAGAACTTCTTCCTATTCAGCCAGGCGATGTGCCAGATACCTATGCTGATGTGTCGTCGCTTGTTGAAGATACTGGGTACCAACCGTCTACCGATGTTGAAACGGGCGTTAAAGCGTTTGTGGATTGGTATCGAGACTTTTACAAGGTGTAAGACCTAGCACGTTAAACGTACTCTGAAAGTCAGTTAAATTGCACCGCTTTTCATAAATTCCGCACACTTTTTGGGCAAAAACTCTTTTGTGGTTGAATAACCCAACTCAAAAAGTGTGTTTTTAATTTCTGGTGTGAGCGAAAAATCTACCGCAGAAATCTCCCCGGTATTCACTACCACGGTATTGTGCCAGTACTTCGCATTAACGTACTCTCTGGATATCGCCGTCATAAACGTACGAATAAGCATGCTGACGTATTGAGGCAGTTGAAGTAGGTTTTTCTTTATGGCTTTACGTTTTTGATTAGTGCTTTGTAGCCTGAAACACACGGAAGGCGTGCCATCACCTCGCCAGTCTTCAAACAGTGCATCTTCAGACAATATCGCCCCGTCTACTAGCAAGTGCTCTTTAAAGGGCTTAAATGAAAAGATTAGCGGAATCGACATAGAGTACCGTACTGCCTCTGATACTTTCATATCAGGAGAGGTCTGCTTATTAAATAAAACTGGCCCGCCGCCATTTACGTCGGTAGCGAGTATATGCAGGTCCAGGGGGAGGTCGGCAAAGACTGCACCCTCTAACTGTTCGTCAATCCATCGCTGAAACACATCGCCAGATGACAGCCCTCCTTCTCGAAGCAATCTCAGGATAGAAAACTCTGTGAATTGCTTGAAATCAGTAACGAGTGCTAGCTCTCGCATTTGCTCGACAGTGTACCCTTTGGCATAAAGGGATGTGATAATTGAGCCGCCAGATACGCCAACCAAAGTATCGAAACCAATGTTCATATCGTGCAGCGCTTTTATGATACCGATATGGGCACTTAAACGCGTACCCCCACCTGAAAAGATAGGAACTATTTGTGTGACGTTCGCATGTAAAAGTTTATTCGGTATCGCCGCCGAGGCTATCTGCATGTGCATACTCCAAACTAGGGAGGCCTCGCGCAAAGTGTTTTAACTTAGGCCGTAAAACGAAATGCACTACCTCACATTAAAAGCGTAGTTTACTGGTGAAGTATCAGCAAAGTATGAGAGATTAGAAGAGAGATATCTTTAGTATAAGATGTTGCTATATCGCTACATTGAATAATGTTCTGTGCCCTTAACTGTAAGCCAAACTGGCCCTTCACACTTTGCAATTGTTTGAGCAACGTGGAAACGATTCATAAAAAAGGCTCACTTCTGAGTTAACAGAGTGAGCCATGCCTATATGCATTAGTGTTGCTAACGCGCTTTGTGCTCTTGATTACAAACCTGAGATTCTAACCAACAAATACACGTCTGAAATTAACTCGCGGCAAGCTTCGCTTTCATCTCGCGGCGACGAGCATGCAATAAAGGTTCGGTGTAACCGCTAGGCTGTTCTTTACCTTTAAAGATAAGGTCGCTTGCAGCTAAAAAGCCGATTGAGCTGTCTAAATCAGGCGCCATCGGGATATATTCAGGGTCTCCCGCATTTTGCTCATCTACTAACACTGCCATACGAGCCAAAGACTCTTTTACCTGATCTACACTTACAATGCCGTGCTCTAGCCAGTTCGCGATATGCTGCGATGAAATACGTAAGGTCGCACGGTCTTCCATTAAGCCTACATTGTTGATGTCAGGAACTTTCGAGCAGCCTACGCCTTGGTGAACCCAGCGCACAACATAGCCTAAAATGCCCTGAACGTTATTGTCAATTTCACGCTTAATACTTTCACGGGTCAGAGTAGAGGCATCTTCTAACAATGGAATGGTAAGTATATCTGCAAGGCCATCAAAGTTTTCATCTAGCGACTTTTGAACGTCAAACACATTCACATCATGATAATGAAGTGCGTGCAGTGTTGCTGCAGTAGGAGAGGGCACCCAAGCAGTATTAGCGCCAGCCTTAGGGTGACCTATTTTGGCGGTCATCATATTTTGCATTTCATCAGGTATCGGCCACATGCCTTTACCGATTTGCGCTTTGCCAGAAAGACCGCAACGAAGACCTACAGCCACGTTGGCGGTCTCATAAGCTTTAATCCACGCCATCGACTTAAGGGCAGCTTTTTCCGCAAAAGGCCCAGCTAGCATCGAGGTATGAATTTCATCACCGGTTCTGTCTAAGAAACCTGTGTTGATAAATACAACCCGTGAAGTGGCTTCAGCAATACAAGCCTGAAGGTTGATACTAGTACGGCGTTCTTCATCCATTATACCCATTTTGAGGGTGTTAGCTGGAACATCGATAATGGTTTCAATAGCACCAAACAATGCGTTAGAAAATGCCACTTCCTCTGGACCGTGCATTTTAGGTTTAACAATATAAATACTGCCTTCGCGGCTGTTTTTAAATTTGCTGTTTCCCAAAAGGTCATGCTTTGCGATAAGTGAAGTGACTAAACCGTCCATGATCCCCTCTGGCACTTCCTCGCCATCAAAGAGCATCGCATTGTTAGTCATAAGATGACCCACGTTTCTAACAAACATAAGGCTTCGACCAGAAAGTACTAGTTCGCCGTCTTTTTGCGCGTCTTGTGAAGCGTGTTTAGACGGCTGATAGCTCCTATCGTCATGCATAGCGCGGACAAGCTGCTTGCCGCCCTTTGTCATTTCAATGCTTAGCGAGCCCTTCATTAAGCCTAACCAGTTGCTATACACCAAGGTTTTGTCTTCAGCGTCAACAGCAGCAACGGAATCTTCGCAGTCCATTATGGTGGTTAATGCGGCTTCAACCAGTACGTCTTTTACGTTTGCGGCATCGCTCTCGCCAATAGGGTGAGTCGGGTCTAGTTGAATTTCAAAATGTAGACCATTGTGTGCAAATAGCAGGCTTGATGGTGCGTTAATATCACCTTGGTATCCCTTCCATTGCTCTGTGTTCGCTAAAGTAGTCTCATCGCCGTCAGCAAGAGTGATCGCCAATTTACCCGATTCAATCTTATACTCTGTAGCGTCAGCGTGGCTGCCTTTTGCTAGTGGTATCATGCTATCTAGATAGTCTTTCGCTTTCGCAACTACTTTGGCGCCGCGTGCGGGGTTGTAGCTTTTTCCCGCTTCTGCACCACCTTCATTGCTGATGACGTCAGTGCCGTATAGTGCGTCGTAAAGGCTTCCCCAACGGGCATTTACCGCGTTAAGTGCATAGCGAGCGTTGTTGATTGGCACGACTAGTTGAGGGCCCGCCATTGTCGCTATTTCGGCGTCTACATTTTGTGTTTGTGCACTTACTTGTGATGGCTGCTCAACAAGGTAACCAATGCTTTTAAGGAACTCGGTATATTCGTTTCCATTTACCGGGTTACCAGCTTTATGATAATCGTCGATAGCGCGCTGAAGCTGCTCGCGCTTTTCTAATAGCGCGCGATTTTGAGGAATGAATTTTTCGAAGAGGGTTTCTGCACCTTGCCAAAAGGTGTCTTTATCTACGCCTGTGCCAGGAAGTGCCTGTTCATTAATAAAGTTATCTAGTTGTTCGGCAACCTGTAGTCGGCCTCGAGTGATATATCCTTGCATAACTACCTCTATACATTTGTCTGTTCACCCAGTGTAGTGTGTATAGAGATAGTTTTTTAATTTATGGTTTGTATTTCTGCCATATATTTTGTGAATGTTTAGCCCGCATTCATTTCGCTAGCTACATCGCTGATTAAACGGCGCAGCCAAATGTGACCTGCGTCATGGTGAAGTAGGGCACTCCACGCCATTTTTAGTGCTATTGGTGGTATGTCAAAAGGCGGCTCTTTAATCACTACATCTGGGTCGTGTTTAAATAAACGCGCCGCTTTGCTTGGTAGGGTAGCAATAAGTTTTTGCTTTTTCGCAATCTGAAGCGCTGCATGGTAATGACGAGTAAACACGCGAATTGCACGCTGTTTGCCAATTTTTGTTAGCTCAGCGTCCACCCAACCCAGCTTTTGAACTTCATTCGGATCAATACCCACGCCCACGCCAAAGCCAGTTTTGCTAACCCAAATATGTTGAGCACTTAAATAGCCTTCAAGGTCGCATTTTTCAACTAGCGGGTGGTCAGCACTCATCACGCAGCTAAACGAATCGTACCAAATAACTTTTTGGTGAAATGACAAGGGAAGTTCATCGAAGCGATTAATTGCCATGTCCACTTTACCTTGTTCTACATCGTGGAAAGTCACGTCGCTAGGCGTAATAAGATCAAGGGTAATATTGGGTGCTAGGTCGGCCAGTCTCCCAACCAGTTCAAGTAACAAAGTACTCTCTGCATAGTCACTGGTCATAATGCGAAAGGTTCTGTCACTGGTTAACGGATCGAAATCAGTTTCTGGCTGAATAGAGCTTTCTAATCGACTAAGTACATCGCGAATAATAGGCTGAAGTTCAAGTGCGCGCTTGGTAGGGGTCATACCATCGCTAGTACGAACTAATAGGGGATCTTTAAACAGATCGCGAAGGCGCTTTAAGCCATTACTCATTGCTGGCTGAGTAATACTTAGTTGGTTTGCAGCTTTGGTTACACTCCCTTCGCGCAACAGCACATCTAAATATACCAATAAATTCAGGTCGACCTTCGCTATATTCATTATTCTAATGCTCTTATTAAACCTAATTAAACGTGACTATTATAAAGCTTTTTTATTTGATTGTCAGATAAGCGTTTAGTCTTAACTTTCTCAATTTTATAACGGTAAGTGATTGATAAATATGATGTATATAAATTTCTTATTAGGTTTTGAAAAGTATGGCTTCTTTTATTTTTCTTTGAAAATATAAATGAAATGAATAAAGCGCACAAAAAAGGGCACCCGAAGGTGCCCTGTAGGAAAGGTTGGGATACTTTCCGTTTAACTTATTGCCTGTTCGCGTTATACGTCGAACTGGTTCATGGTGTTATCTTCACCAGACGCTTTAAGTGCGCCTTCACCTGAGAAGTACTCTTTGTGCGTATCACCTAGGTCAGAACCTGCCATCGCTTGGTGCTTAACGCACGCTAGGCCCTGGCGAATTTCTTGACGCTGAACACCGCGTACATAAGCAAGCATACCTTCTTCACCGAAGTAGCCTTTTGCAAGGTTGTCTGTAGACAGTGCTGCAGTATGATAAGTCGGTAGCGTAATAAGGTGGTGGAAGATGCCTGCTTCACGCGCTGCATCAGCCTGGAAGCTCTTGATCTTCTCGTCCGCCGCTGCTGCAAGTTCGCTGTCGTCATAATCAGCAGACATAAGTTTCGCGCGGTCATAACCAGAAACGTCTTTACCTTCTTCTGTCCAAGCATCAAATACTTGCTGACGGAAGTTAAGCGTCCAGTTGAACGATGGAGAGTTGTTATATACCAGCTTTGCGTTTGGTACTTGTTCGCGAATAGCGTTAACCATTTCAGCAATTTGGCCAACGTGAGGCTTTTCAGTTTCAATCCAAAGTAAGTCGGCGCCGTGCTTAAGTGACGTTACGCAGTCAAGTACTACACGGTCAAAACCTGTGTTGTCTTTAAAGCGGAATAAACCGTTTGGTAAACGCTCAGGCTTAACCAGTTTGCCACCTTGCTTAAGAACTAGGTCACCTTCACTTAGGTCGTCTGCGCCTGCAACTTCAGTCGTTTTAAGGAAAGCATTGTACTGAGCAGCTAAGTCGCCTTCTGATGTAGATACCGGGATCTTCTGAGTAAGGCCAGCACCTAGTGAGTCAGTACGTGCAACGATTACACCTTCATCAACACCTAGTTCAAGGAATGCATAGCGTACTGCGTTGATTTTCGCTAGGAAGTCTTCGTGTGGTACGGTTACTTTACCGTCTTGGTGACCACATTGCTTCGCATCTGATACCTGGTTTTCGATTTGGATACAGCACGCACCCGCTTCAATCATTTGCTTCGCAAGTAGATAGGTTGCTTCTTCGTTACCAAAGCCCGCGTCGATATCAGCGATAATTGGAACTACGTGAGTTTCGTAACTGTCGATTTCAGCTTGAATTGCAGCTACGTCGCCACCGTTTTTCTTCGCGTCGTCTAGTTTGTGGAAAAGGTCGCCTAATTCACGCGCATCTGCTTGACGAAGGAAAGTGTAAAGCTCTTCAATAAGTGCAGAAACTGATGTTTTCTCGTGCATTGATTGGTCAGGTAGAGGACCAAACTCAGAGCGAAGTGCTGCTACCATCCAGCCTGAAAGGTATAGGTAGCTTTTGTTAGTTGTGCCCTGGTGCTTTTTAACTGAAAGCATTTTCTGTTGGCCTACAAAGCCATGCCAGCAGCCTAGTGACTGTGTGTACTGAGACGAATCTGCGTCGTATTCAGCCATGTCTTTGCGCATGATGCTTGCAGTGTAGCGAGCAATATCCAAACCTGTTTTAAAACGGTTTTGAACCTTCATGCGTGCAGCGAACTCTGGGTTGATACCTTCCCACGTTCCGTTTTGTGCTGCCTTTAATGTGGCGAAGTTATCAATGTCTTGTTGATATTGCGACATGAGCGTCTCTCCCGACTATAATTAAAATTCTTAACGTTGTTTGTGTTCACGCTGTAGGGCGTTCCCGTTGATTCCATTTCATCCTAGTGCGGGATTTTGAATAAGAGAAATATATATTTTGCATTGCGGTCATTTATTTTGTGAATGTTTTGTTGGTGCGTTGTTGTTGTGTTGTCAACTTCAAGCTAAGTCAGGAGACGCTCATTTCACACTCCTATAATGTGCGATAGCAAATTCATTCAGTTATCGCTAAAACAGTATAGAGGGGCGTTACAGGAAAAATCGCGATATTAATTAAGAGAGCATGTTTCACCTTGTTCGCCTATATTTAAACTACCTTTAGGTAATAACGATGCACTGTGTGCGTATTTTCGGTGAAGGCAAACACGCGTTGACGTATTTGAGTGAGTCGCTGCTAAAATGGTTAATGCTAGTCAATAAAGTTCCTAGAGTTTGTGACCATTGCCGAGGTGGCTTTACTGCTAAAGCCTTAATTATGTTGATTTTTTCAGCTGTCTATTAGCTAAAAGGGTAATAGCTTTGTAATGACTGTAAGAGTAACTTTAGCGATAAGTTGTTGTAGCTAAGCCAATTAATATTACGGTGTTAAATTGGCTCTAGGCCTTTGATTGTAAAATGAATAAGTGGGCGTTATGAGTAACAGTGTATTATCGTCGGTGGATCAGAGAACCAAGCTTGTAGGGGAAAACAGGCTTGAGCTTTTGATGTTTCAGCTTGGAACACGCCACATCTTTGCCATGAACGTTTTTAAAATCAAAGAAGTTATCAATGTTCCCAAGCTTAACATTATGCCTGGCTCCCATAATAATCTAAAAGGTGTAATGAATTACCGCGGTAGCTCTATTCCAATTATAGACTTGCGTCAGGCGATAAAAATGCGCGGATCAGCCACGGAAGCTACCGCGAAAAACGTTATTATCACCGAATACAATAGAAGTGTGCAGGGCTTTATTATTGGCGAAGTCAAAAACATCGTAAATACTTCTTGGGGGACCATACAGCCGCCCCCAAGCGGGATTGGTAAATCTAATTATTTGACCGCTATAACTCAGGTGAATGTTGAGGGTAAACAGGAGCTGGTAGAGATAATAGATGTTGAAAAAGTGCTCGCTGAAATCATCGATTACGATACATCTATCTCTGAGGAAGTGTTAGATCGAGATATCGTTAATCACTTTGTAGGTAAGAAAGTGTTGATTGTTGATGATTCCAGCACGGCAAGAAAACAAATAAAGGATACATTAGAGCAGCTTGGTATCACGATTATCGAACGAAAAAACGGTGCTGAAGCGTTAGCATTACTCAAAAAGTGGGCCGACGAAGGGAAAAAACCTACGGATGAAATTTTGCTTATGTTTACTGACGCAGAAATGCCAGAAATGGACGGATATCGGCTTACCTCAGAGGTACGTAGCGACCCTCGAATGAGCAATCTGTTCATAGCACTCAATACTTCATTAAGCGGTAGCTTTAATGATGCTATGGTTGAAAAAGTAGGTTGTAATAGATTTATCTCTAAATTTCAGCCTGATATGCTTGTAGACGTCGCGCAGCAGCGCATGCGTGAATACCTTGCGGCTCAAAGCAAATAGACTTTCCTTTATTTAAAATCGTCCATTCAGACGAGGTGACTACACGGTCATCTCACCACAAGCTTATTTTATCCAAAAGCTTTGAGCATCTTGCTTGCCTGATTTACACTATTATTTCTTATCGCTTTACTAATACCAATGAATTATTCGCGATAATTTCGATTTTTGCAGTAACTGCGGCTTATAACGTCAGCAGGTATCTTTACTTACTCAGGGAAGTTTAAATGATTAAACAATTTGTTCGCACATCATTGCTAAGTTGTGCGTCTATTGCTGTTCTTGCGGGCTGTGGTATCACTGAATCAAAGACCGAATCAGCAAACGCAAACAATAGCCAATTCAAAGGCGTGCCGAGAAATATCATTATGGTTGTTGCCGACGGTATGGGGCCAGCTTACACCACTGCTTATCGCAATTATGTAGATGATCCGTCAACACCAGAGGTAGAGACGGTTGTGTTTGACGACATTTTAGTAGGTAACGCATCGACTTACCCCGCTCGTGTATCGGGTTATGTTACCGATTCAGCAGCTGCCGCAACAGCACTTGCCACAGGTGTTAAGTCATACAACGGTGCGATTGGAGTGGATGTTGATAAGCAGCCGGTAAACTCGGTCATGTACCATGCCAAAAGTAAAGGTATGCGTACTGGTCTAGCTGTAACCTCGCAAATTGTTCATGCAACACCAGCGTCATACATTGCACACAATGAAAGCCGCAAGAACTACAACGAAATTGCCGAGGATTTCTTTGACGTACGCGCAAATGGCGAGTTCGTGGCAGACGTAATGTTAGGTGGTGGTACTTCCTACTTTGAAAGAGAAGACAGAGATATTCTGGCGCAGTTCATTGATGCGGGCTACGAATATGCCGACACATACAATCGTCTGGCTTCAGTACCGGCAGGAAGTAATGTACTTGGTTTGTTTGCTCCTGTAGCGCTGCCAGCAGTGCTGGATGACAAGCGTAAAAACCGTCTTAAGTATTTAACTCAACATGCTATTAAGCACTTAGAAAACGACAATGGTTTCTTCCTTTTAGTAGAAGCGAGCCAAGTAGATTGGGCGGGTCATGCGAATGATATCGCTTCCACCATGGCTGAAATGCACGACCTAGCGTTAACCATGGAATATCTGCGCGACTATGTAAAAGCTAACCCGGACACACTGGTTGTACTAACTGCTGACCATAGCACCGGCGGTTTAACTATAGGTGCAAATGGGGATTACCGCTGGAGCCCTGAACACCTTAAGTCAATGACAGCTTCGGTGATGACAATAGCGCTTAATATGGCTAATGAAGAAAACCCTGGCGAGTATGTGGGGCAGAAGCTAGGGCTATCGTTAAGTGAAGAAGAGTTAGCCACGCTAAATAGCGTATCAAATCAAGATGATAAAACGCGCTTTATGGCAGTAAAAACCTTCCTAGATGCTAAAACAAATACAGGTTGGACTACAGGCGGTCATACCGGTGTGGATGTAGAAGTGTTTGCCTTTGGTGCAGGCCACCAGTCGTTTATGGGGCAAATCGACAACACCGATATTGCAAAGGCCATTTTCAGTTTTATTGATAAAAAGCAGTTAATAAAAATCGATAGTGACGCAAATGGAGTATCAAAAAAGGTATCTACCAATATTGAGCTTACGTCAGATGAAGATGATGACGGCTTGTGTAACTTCAAAGAAGACTGGCACTGTAACTAACGTCGGGATAGAACTACGCGATGTGGCTTATGTAGCAAGGAACATTATTGAAGCAACACATAGCCAATAGAACTTAAAATGAAAGCGCCGGCGTTTTTTTAACAGGCGCTTTTATTTTATTAGAAAAATGAAATTAGCAAAAAAGAGGTCAAGCGAGACAATGGAAAGCGAAATGCTATCGTTACTGCAGGATATTTATGACGAAGTCGAACCTATGCTAGGCATGGGTAAAGTTGCAGACTATATCCCAGCGTTAGCGACGGTTAATCCTCGGCAGTTTGGCATTTCTATTTGTGATATCGACGGGCACATCACGTCTATCGGTGACGCTAGCGTTCCCTTTTCAATACAAAGCATCTCAAAAGTTTTTAACTTGGTTTTGTCTATCAACCATTATGGCGAAACCATGTGGGAGCGAGTGGGGTGTGAGCCATCTGGGTTACCCTTCAACTCCTTAGTGCAGTTAGAGTACGAACACGGTATTCCGCGCAACCCTTTTATTAATGCAGGTGCACTAGTAGTGAGCGATATGGTGCAATCGCGCTTTGCATCACCTTTTATTGCGATGAGAGATTTTGTAAGGCGCTTAAGTTGCAACGGGGAAATCGTAGTTAATAAGGAAGTGGCTGATTCGGAATTCGAACACCGTTCACGTAACGCGGCAATGGCGTATTTGATGAAAGCCTATGGCAATTTTGAAAATGATGTTGAGGATGTGCTTCGCAATTACTTTCACAACTGCGCATTAGAAATGAGCTGTGAAGATTTAGCGCGATCTACGAGCTTTCTTGCCAACGGGGGCTTTTCAAGCTGCGCGAATGAACAGGTATTAACGCCTTACCAAACTAAGCAAGTGAACGCATTGCTTGCTACCAGCGGTATGTATGACGAAGCGGGCAGCTTTGCTTTTAAAGTGGGTTTGCCTGGCAAAAGTGGGGTAGGCGGCGGTATTGTTGCCGTGGTACCCGGTCGATTCACCATTTGCGTATTCTCGCCTGCACTTAACAGTGTGGGGAATTCTCAGCTAGGCGTGGCGGCGCTAACCTCGCTAAGTGAACGGATAAACTGGTCTATTTATTAGTAGCCCGTCAATTCCATAAAGCCGCTCCCCGAGTGGGAGCCCTCTACTTCAACTCGTCCCTCATAGTAGGGAAATAGACTGTTATTCCACTGTTTTTCTTTAAATGCGCGAACAGAGATATCGATTTTTTTTGTCGGTAACCGTATGCGCCAAGCTGTGGGGACGGAGCGGACTGAATTTCCCTGTTTGTTTCCTTGTTCGCCTTCTTGTTTGCTTTCTTTTTGAATTAGCTCATAGCCTGTTGGCGTAATAGATAGATTGGGTTGCTCGATGGTCTCTTTCATTCCATTTTTAGTTATGAAGCTGGCCGTTGTGAAGACTTCAGCGTTTTTAGTTTCGCTTTTTTCTTCACTGTCAGTATTCGAATGCATCCGAAACGCCATGATTTTGCTTCCGTCGTTTAAATGCAGTGAAAACCAGTCCCACCCCAACGCCTCACTGTTGGCCAAGTGGCTCGTCCATTCGTGATCAAACCAGCCTTTACCCTCAACCTTTATGTTATTGCCCTCTACGTTTATTGTTCCTTTTGCATTAATGAAGGGCTGGCTGTAATAGTAAGAGCGAAGCCGTTCGTCTTGCGTTTTTTTGCTATAGCCATTTTCGCCTTGCTTTATAAAAGGGCCCGAAGCGTCTAAGTTAAGCGCGACCTTAACGGCTTTATTCATTGGAACTACTTCATTATTCAACGGTGTATCTGCAGGTAAATCTCTATCATCAGCACCGTTTTGAGCTTCATCCTTCTTAGATACCGCGCCTTCAGAGGATTTGGAGGTTACATTAGATGGCTGATTTGTATCGCGAGTATGTCGTTGACCAAAAGCAAAGGTCAACGTGGAAGGAAACATGGCTCTTCTGTCTATGTTGGCTTCGGTTCCCGGCATTGTTTGTGCCGCCTTCCAAACCCAATCATCTATAACCGTAGTGAAGGGATTTGTTCTGACGTAAGCGTTACCTACGCCGCCACTCGCAAATCGCTCTTCAAAATAGTGGTGATCTAGGGTATGCAGTGAGGCATGCCCCATCCACTGTTGTCCGTTAGCCCAGTTTCGCATAGCTGGTTTATCAGTACTCTTATCGGCGGCAGTATCGGTATTAAATCGAAAAAGCGTATACTGCAAACCGAATTCCTGACCGTCTTCGCCACTTAATACAAAGGTTAGGTACCACCATTCTAATTGGAAGTCGGGATGGCTTTTATGATCTTCAGGAAGCTCAACATACGTGTTTCTTTCTACCGAAGTAAATGCGTCGCTCGATTGCATATCGCCAAAGAAACCCCGAGGTGTATAGGCTTTTGACGACGCGCCGCTCTTATTTTGCTTATCTGTATTCGAGCTATCGTTACAAGCAGACAACATTGAGCAAATGAATATAAGCAGTAAACAGCTAAATTTACATAAAGGCCAAAGGCTATAGTGGCTAAAGCGATTAGATTTTTGCGTCATAGCTGGACTTCCTGCCTTAAGTCGATTTTGGGTTTGAGTTTCCCTAGAGGTAATAAAAGCACCAGTGATACGATAAGCATAGAAAGGCTCACACTAGAAAGAATGACGTCTACTTCAATTGAAAGAGGGTACACCCAGTTAAACGCGTATCGATTGACTAAATTTATAAAGACGTAAGCTAAGTAGATGCCAAATGGAATAGCGAGCAATGCTGAAACAAAACAAAGTAACAGGTACTGCATAAATAGCGATGCCTTAACTTTAAGCTGGCTAACTCCCAGTGCTCTTAGTACAGACAGTTGCGCTGAACTGCCTATAGTCAAAACGGTTAAAGACACCGCGAAGGCAACGCCTGCAACAAGCAAGGTTGTAATATTTAGGCCGTCGGTCAACACAAAGGTGCGGTCAAACGTATCCATGGAGGTATTTAAAAGCGCTTGCCTGCTATAGAGGGTTATGTCGGCTTCATCTCCAAGGTGAGCTTTTAGCTTATGTTCCAATTTATCTTTTGTGAAGGTAACGTCGCTACTCGCTGTAACCTTTTGGTAGGCGTTTGGCTTAGGGTAAATAGCCAACACGCCGGAAAATAGGCTATTTCTCACTGTAATATTGTTTTGGTTAAATAAAGGAAGTGGAGCTAATACCTGCCCGTTAAGATTGCCATAATCAGGGTAGATACCAAGCACTTTCCATTTAGGCCGTGTTGAGAAAATACTTGTAGTTGAAGACTCGGCAGCCTTAACATCGGCAGAACTGGTTCTCGCCCCCTTAGCTTGATTATTTGCTGAATTCGTAGATTGGCTAATGTTTGAACTACTTCCATTTAACCCTTTTCGAAACCTTATATTAGCTATATTCAGTGTGTCGCCTAATTCAACATTAAGCGCGAAGGCGAGTTGCTGATTAATAAATATTCCTTTCCCTTCCACAAACGCACGCCAAGCTGTACTAAGGTCGTTATTCATTACATTATCGAGGACCAGGCCCTTTTTACCTTTTTCATGAACAGGGTAACTACTAATGGAAACGTAAGTTGGGGCGGGGGTTATTACTTCATCTATTTTTTCTGTGCCGAATAAACTTATTACGTCACCGTCTGCTTTTAGCAAAGGCGTCACCGCCAGCGGTGATAGTGAATTGGCTGATAGTGTTTCCATATTGGCGAGTGGCGCGTCGGTATAAAGGTAGAAAGGCGCGTAAAGCCTTTGATTCAACCATTGCTCCGTTGCACTTCTAAAGCTGTCGGTCATGGTATTCATGCCGATATTTGCTGTTAAGGCAATGAAAAATGCGCAAACAGCAAGACGTGTCTTGCTAGACAACAAGTGCATATTAGCAATCACGTAATGAAATACAGGCCATTGCCTTGGCACAAAGGCGCTAAGTAGCTTTGCTACGATAGGTAGCCACAGAAGCACGAGTACGCAGCTGGTGAGGAGTAATAACGCAACAAAGAGTAGTGCAGATGCCGTAGAGGTAATAAAGGCTTCAGCAATAAATAGAAAAACCAAGGCAGCTGCTGATACAAGGCCCACCCCCCACTGCTGCATCGTTTTTTCTTTTTTAACAGGGTGTACATTTAGCGCATTTGAAAGCTTAACTACGGAAGCTAGAGAGAAAACCACTAACGATAAAAAGGTTGTAGTTAATGCTAATCCGAAAATAGAAATCAGGTTTACGTCGGGGTTAATAAATACGGCGTTAAACAATGACGTGAAGGTACCGCTTATTACTGGTGATAGCCAGGATGCGGCTTGAAAACCTATGAACATGCCAATTGGTATACTTATCACGCAGTAAACCATCAGTTCAGTAAAGAGCGCACCATTTAATACTCGCTTAGATATGCCAAGCTGGCGAAGCCGTATCACGTTGGGCAACCGTGTGCGGTACATCAAATTTAGCGCATTTAAAACTATGAAAAGTGAAACCACACCCATAAGCGCACTCATCGCCCACAGGTTCAATTTAAAGCTATCTGGTAATGAGCCGGTATCACTGTCATTGTTGTTACTGGATTGTTTAACAGGTATTCCAAGTAATTTTTCTATCGTTTCAAGATCTTTTTCTAAAAGCGGCGAGAGAGTAACTAAGCCCGTAAGCGGCACAAAACTTTTTTGCTGCTGTGAAATATCATCAGCGCCGGGCTGTGTATTATCCTTGCCGTAAGCATTGTCTTTACTACCTTTGCTATAAGAAGGGGTTATTCCTCCTTTGTAAAAGTCATCAATAGAAACCAAAATCGTATCTTGCGGCACAAGGCTGCTGACATAAGCATTAACCTTTGCAGGCCATTGCGGGGGAGGTGTCGACCCTTTATGGTTCTCATTTAGCGTATTGTGACAGCTGAGTTTGGCATTTGTAACAGGGTGAAGCAGCCCGTTTACGGAAAAGGTGTCCGTAGAATCAGCACGTAATATTCGAGCAGCAGAAGTTTGCTTACTTTCTTCAGCTCTCAAAGAAAGAGACGATAGCAAAGGGTCTTCATCAGTAGCTCGAAAGGTACTTCCTAGAAGAGGCTGGGTATCAACGCCAAGCAACCTAAGTGTAATTGGTGTTGCTTTCTCATCACTGCATGAAAGGGTAATACTGCGTTCAGATATAGCTATAAGCTGGGTAAATCCATGCCTGCGAAGGATTACGTAATCTTCCTTTGTAAAGCCTTCATGAGTAAAGCGCTGATGCGCGGCCTGCTCTTGTACAGAGTGCTTATGTGAAGAATGCTCATATGTAACGCTGTCTTGCGAGTCTTTACCTTGCTCAAGCTGTGCTCCGCTATCGACCGGGGTGATGATACTGCCGGTAAAAAGGCCCTGCTTTGACTGCAATAGTTCACCCTGTGTTGCGCCTTCGTTTATCAGTAAAACGGTAACAAGCCCAGCATTGGCCAAAACTATTGCGGCCATGATGAGCAAGGGTTCCCACGGTCTACGTCTTGCCATTGCGAGAAGGCTGGAGAGGCTTAGCAATAAAGTGCGTAGCAAGGCGCTTTCTCTCTACTATGGGGTGTAATTTTAAAAATACCCATATGGTTAAACATCACCGCCTTAAAGCTCGTTTGCCGAGATATACGGTGAAACAGGGGCGCTATTCATACGCTCAGGCTTTGCCTCTTCCAATATGCCTTTATGAAGCCGTAAAACCGAATCCGCTTTTATCGCGACGTCTTGACTATGGGTAACTACAACAAGGGAGGTATTGGCTTCTCTACAGGTTTCAAAAAGTAGGTCTGACACGGTCTCGCTGGTGGTCTCGTCTAAATTTCCGGTGGGTTCGTCAGCTAAGATAAGCGCGGGGCGATGCACTAATGCTCGGGCTATGGCACAGCGCTGCTGTTCGCCTCCAGATAATTGGCTTAGCGGCTTTTGCGCTAAGGGTAAAATTCCGAGTTGCTCCATTAATGCTAATTGATAGCCTTTGTCAAAATTGCCTTTTAGCCTTGCGGTAAAGGCAATGTTGTCCCAAGCATTGAAACAGTCAAACAGGTTAAAGCTTTGAAACACAATACCTAAATGCTGTTTGCGAAATTTATCAATGTCTCTGGTCTGAGTGTTATCACCATGGTTGCCAGTACTAGCAATTGCTAACCCATTTACCGCGATATCACCGCTATCAGGGCTCTCAAACCCAGCAATAAGTGATAGCAAAGTAGACTTACCACACCCAGAAGCACCCTGTATGCTCACAGATTCGCCTGGGTTTACAGTCAGGTTAAGATTGTTTATAAGCGGGGCTCCTGCCCTCGAAAACGATTTTTTTAACTCTTTTATTGTCAGCATAGGTCAGCGTTTTGACTTGAACCGTTTTGGTCTAAAAATGTCGGTTTTAACATGTCATAGCTTGAAATATAAGCTATGCGGGTTGGTATAAAATTTAAAATGTCCCGACGAAATCAATTAATTTCATCATTGAAGTATACGTAAGGGCTGCGCTTTTTGGTTAAAAAGCGATGAGGAAATTTCATGTGCGAATGCGCCATAAAAATTTTGGGTGTCTTCTGTGTTTCAAAAGACGCGGGGGTATCTAAACTTGGTTACACTCAAGGAAGCTCAGGGTATATACACTTAGAATTTAAAAAGGGGCGTTAAGCCCCTTATCGATTGTCTTTTTACTGATTAATAAAGTTATCGAGTTCTTCGCCAGTTATTTTTTTGATTTGTGCAAATAAATACCAAAGCGCGGCAATAAGCAAAATCATACTTGGGATCACAATAACCGGGTAGCTAAGCGCTGTCATTCGGCCTAACTCTTCAGTATATGCCGTCGTGCCCGGCTCACTGACCAAAATCATCTTTGCCAAAATGTAGTTAAGTGCAGAAGAGAGGAAAAATGAACTCGCAACAATATAAGAGCTTACCGCAACCTTCTTTTTAAACTCTGGCTGCTTTCCCTTGGCATCCAACACCTGATTGAGGTGAGGCCAGTTTATGATCTGGTCGTTAAGAATAAGCATTTTGACCAGGGGTTTATTAGTGTATTGGGTCACTAACACCGCTATACCGATAATGCCCGGAATGGCCGCTTCTTTAATCGCAATATACTCTGCCGGTAGTTTAAGTAAGCTGAACCCACCAGTAAGTAACACGCTGATAATCCCAAGAACAGAAAAACCGTTTACCTTTCCTGATTCTTTTAGGTCCCATAAACCATAGCCAATGGGGAAGCTAAGTGCGGCTACGATACTCCAAGCCGGCCCTAGGTAATCTTCTGAACTCGCATAACTCATTAACACCACGGGAATAACAATGTTAAACGCGAGGTTGCCGAAAAAGCCTTGATTCTTTTGTGTAGGTTCTTGTACTGCTGACATATCTTTTATTAACGTCTTATCTTAAAGCCAATTATACGGAAAGTAATTAGCGTGCCCAGTGCCATGCAGCAAATAAGCCGCCAATAAAGCCAAACAGATGATATTCAAAGGAAATAAATTTTGATGTGGGAAGCACACCAACCAGCATCCCTCCGTATAGCGCGGCAACTACTAGTGAAATAAGCAAATACCGCACTTTGTTACTTCTAAAACCTGCCAGCACGAGGAAGCCGAAGTAGCCATATACCATGCCGCTCGCGCCAATATGCGTAGCGCTTCTGCCAAACAGCCATACGCCTAAGCCACCTATAAGCAGTGCACTTAGCGTTGCGATGAGAAACGTACGTTTTCCCCATTGCATGGTAAGCCACATAAACAGCAAAAGAGGCACTAGGTTGGCCATCAAGTGAGTCGGCGTTCCATGAAGAAAAGGTGCAGTAAAAATATAAGGCAAAGTAGATAGGGTACGAGGCACCACACCAAACTGATTAAGTGCATTGCCAGTAAGTAGGTTTGCTACTTCTATTACGATTAAAAGTGCGCCCAACGTTAGCAGAACGCGAATTTGAAATGAAAGCGGCTTCATAGAAAGGCCCCTTAAATAAACTACAAAATAATATGGGGAAGGTAGCGAGAAAGATCTTGGGTTATCGCTGAGGCATCTTCTCTTACCGAAATACCCGCAGGCATGTCATCTACTAACCAACTACCTATAAGCGTATGATTACCTTCAAAAACGGGCAATGGTTCAAAAGCTTGAACAATAAAACCTTCTTCACCGTAAGGGCCATCACTCAAAACGCTTTCAACGCCACTTTCGATAATTGATACGTTGGCTCCCTCTCTAGAAAAGAGGGGCTTTTTAATCCATTTACCAGACAGACTCTTTGTATTTGTTTCGTCTAAAAAATAAGCGGGAAGTAGGTTGGGGTGACCTTCAAACTTTTTCCAAAGCTGGGGAAGCAGCGCTTTATTTGAAATAATTGATTTCCACGCAGGCTCCAACCAATTAACTTGGGCGTCTTCTAACACATCGCCAAACTCTTCGCGCAGCATAAACTCCCAAGGATAAAGCTTAAAACAATCAGTAATAGGGGCATCTTGAAGGTCAGTAAAAACGCCTGTGTCTGCTAACCCAATATCTTCGATAAAGACAAAGTCAGCCATAAGCCCAGCTTCTGCGGCGCAGTCTTGAAGGTATTGCACGGTACCGCGGTCTTCAACAGTATCTTTGCAGCACGCCATATGCAGTTGATTTATATTGTAGTGCAGCTCAATTTCACGAAAGCGATGAACCAATTTTTCTTGCAAGCTGTTAAACTGATCGGCATGCAGAGCAAGGTTTCCTGCATCAACATTTTGTGAAAGCCACAGCCATTGCCAAAAGCCGGATTCATACAAACTGGTGGGCGTATCTGCATTGTTTTCAAGAAGCTTTGCTGGCCCTTTACCGCTGTAAACAAGGTCAAGGCGAGAGTATAAACTTGGGTCTCTTTCGTTCCAGCTATTACGCACTAAATCCCAATGCTGCTCGGGGATGCAAAAGCGAGTAAGTAATTCCTCACTATTCACCACATCTTCGGTAACCGCCAAACACATTTGATGTAACTCGGCAGTGGGGTCTTCAATGTCGTTTTCAATTTGTGCGAGAGTGAATTGGTAGTAGGCACTTTCATCCCAGTACGGTTCTCCGTACATAGTGTGAAAATGGAAACCAAACTCATTGGCCAACTGCTGCCAGCCCTTACGAGGCTGGCAAGGCATTCTAAACATCGTTATCCGCCCCAGCCGCCTTTACGGCTGCTGCTACCCCAAGATGACTTAGCGCGCACACTGCTGCCGAATCCGCCACGTTTCATAGTGCGGTTAACCGTCGGTTTTGGTTTGTAAACGCTTTTATTTACACGGTACTTTCGTTTTCGAATATCGCCATCGAACACATAACCGTCTGCGGTGACCCAGCGTGAACGAAACGGTGAGTTATATGAATAGGAAGTATATAAGGGTTGCGAGTAGTAGCGATTTGGTGAAAGTAAAGAGCTCACCATATAGCCTGCCATGAAAGGCATGAAAAAGCTGCCACTGCTGTTGTTTACGTATTGGCACTGATTTGGGCCAAATTCGTGCTCACAGTCATATTCAGAACTAAAGCGCGGACTGGTGCGCATAGCTTCGTCCACCGCCGTTTGATAGGCAGCTTCACAGCGCTCTACAGCATCTGGGTAATCTTGTTTACAATCTTCTAGCGATGTGTAAATAGTGGCATCTTCTTTTTCACCGCCGCAACCACTAAGGATGACGCTAGCCACGCCTAACGCTAAAGGCTTAACGTTAAAACCTTTACGCATACTATTAAGGTTAATGTGCTTAGTGCGCTTCATAACAGGCCGCTCACTTTGCTGGTTATCAACAATTTGACGTTCTATGTTGCTCTTATCAGTCATTGCTGCCCCCTTAATAGGTCATGCAAGCGGCGTTTAGTAAGCCTACGGCGATGGACATACTGGCCAGCATTACACCTGCAGAAACTTCATTATTGTTAATACGTTCTGCAATTTTAGGCATAAAGCTGAAACGCAATATGGCAAACGCCAAAGACTGAGCAACAACCGCAACGAGCGCCCAAATAGCAAAATCTACCACAGCAACAGAGTTTGAGGCCGCGCTGCCAAGCGCTATAGCAAAACCGATAATAGCCCCGCCAAATCCAATAGCTGCAGCTACATTTTTTTCTTCTTTTACCAGCTTCCATTCATCATGAGGTGTAACTAAGGCGTACACCAATTTGAAGATAAACAAGAAAACAATCGATAGGCCGAAGTACAGCGCAAAGTTATCCAGGCCGGCCAAAGAGTGCGTAATGGTATCCATAGTTATTCCTTTTTTATTAACCGTTTATTGTGATGTCTGCAGGCTCAACATCGAAGCCTGTAGAAATCACTAAGCATCTGTCTAAATTGTTACCCACTTGTTTTTCTTCACCAACAACAAGCAAGGTCTCAACTCTATCGTTACTGATAGGACGTTCATACAACATCATAAACTGATCTGTTTTACTGATATCACCATCTTCTTCGTAGGTCGTTTCGGTTACGGCAACTGGCGGTGATTCGTCGCCCACAGCCCCCCATACACGAGTATATATCTTGCCCTCAAGTTCGTAGGTAGGCTGACTGATTACGCTCTTTAAACATTCATTCCACTGAGCTGTGTTGCCAATGGTTTTAGTTTCATAAAAGTGCCAAAGTTTCACGTCAGTAATGTGGTTCTCTGATAGGCCACCATCGGTCACCACCTGTAAAAAGCCATCATCGTCAGTGTAAAAACGAAGCAGAGTGCCGCCAGTATCTAAGGGGGCTTCACCTACCGCTTGAATTAACTGAGAACGTGCAGCGCCTTCAATGGTTAACTCGGGCTCTAGTAGGGAAAGTTTTAAGTTATCTAACTCGAAAGAACCACCTAAATAAAGCCCCATTATTTCTGGCGACTTAGGTTTTTTAGGTTCTGATTTCTTAAATAGTTTACTAAACATGTTTACGCCTCTTAATCAGCGTCCAGTGACGACCAGTTTATTGCATTAATGCGTCGCTCAGCGATGTAAAACAAGGTATCACCTGGGTTTAACGTAGCGTCTAACGGCGGGTTTACCACCATTTCCTTTACAAGGCCATTGGGTGCATAACCGATAAAGATGGCGTCGTGTTTACGCTTTAAATTGATAAACAACTTGGCAACGGAAATCGCTTGGCTATTTTCAGGTATTTTCACCGAAAATTGGGCTTGCCCTTCATCAATACTCAGCAAATCGTGATGAAGCATACTAGAACCTGGATCAAATGCGGCTTTTACTAGCATTTCTATTGCAACACTAGGCGTGCATTCTACTTTAGGGCAGTGATCCTGAAGTAAATTTACTAAGCTGTCATCGTCGAAATAGGCCACTTGATGAGCATCTGGGTTGCGCTTGGTACAATATAGCGCAGTGGTCATGGTGACATCATCTTGTGGGTTATCAATAAGAATGGTTTTCGCAGTAGCTACGCAAGCGCGGTCCATATCTTCGTCTTTATTGAACGAATCTACCTTCACGAACTCAATGATGCCAGGCATGGGGTTGGTAATATCAGCTTTTACGCAAAGCACAATGTCTGGGCGTTCAGACATTGCATCTCGTTCTTGAAGAATTAAGTCAAGCAGCATCATGGTGCGCTGCTCATTCCACCCAATCACCAAGATATGTTCATTAAGCATCAAGCTATTCATACCCAACAATCCTTTCTTCCACGTTAAAGAAACCCAAGCTGCAATTCGGCCAATCACCATGGCGAAAATACTCAAACCAAGCGGTATGACATAAAGCGCAACAACTAATTTTCCCGCTGGAGTGACGGGAGAGAGATCGCCATAACCTACCGTTGAAGCGGTGACCGCTAACCAGTAGACAAAATCGGTTTTAGCAATTAAGTCGTGTTCGCCTGCAGCGAAAAGAAGCCAATAGCTTGTTACTGCGTAAAACGCGGTCGCACCTACAATGGTGTACCAGCGAGACTCTGCAAAGTATTGCAGCATGATTTTTCGCAGCTTAATCCATGGAGACATAAAACAAACAGCCCTTGTTATGCGTGTCCTTACTCTGCCTTGAAGTACTTGATTTGTCTAGATTAGGTCGTTGTTATCTGGCGATTTATGCAAGGAATTATTGTAACAAGAATTAAAAATGGGAGCCTTTAGCTCCCATTCTTTAACTTACTTGCCTAGAATTCGAGCTAGCTCGTCATCGGCTGAGGTTTTACCCCCTTTGATGCCCGCTTCTGCTAGGCGTTTTTCTAAGTCGCTGCTCGACTCCTCGCTAGCCAGTTCCTCGGCTGCTTGAAGTTCCGCATTGCGCATCTTTTGCTTATCCTGAATGCGAGACAAAGACTCAGTAGCTGTCTTCATTTTGCTGTTCGCGCCCATGTGGCGTGAAGATACTGCAACCTGCGCTTTTTGAACACTTTCAGTAGCTTTGACCATATCCACTTGCTGCTCTAAGCGACGCAAGTTCGCTTTAGCTTGCTGGATATTATTAGCCAACTGCTTTTCAGACTGTTTGAACTGATCAAGGTAGGTTTGTTCTTGATCACGTTCTTCTTTCAGCTCTGATACTTTCTGAGCACAGTCAAGAGCAAGCTGACGATCGTTATCTATCGCTTTACGCGCATGCTCTTCGTACTCGGCTATTGACGAGTTAAAGCTATCTACTTTTTGTTGAGAAAGTTTACATTTCGCCAAAATCTGCGTTCGTGCATGATCAGACTTGCGTAGTTCTTCTTTGGCTTCTCTGATTTCTTGTTCCAAAATTCGAATCGCCTGACTGTCTGCAACAGACTGCGCAGCTTCGGTAGCACCACCTTTTACTGCAGTAATTAGTTTTTTCCACACTGACATTCGCTTCTCCTTAAGAAGTAAATTTTAGTTAAGGTGTGTTTCGTAGGCATCTAAGAAAGATGCAACATTTTGAAACAAGGTTTCCACTTCAATAACAATACTTTCGGCTTTCGACTGAGCACTTAGAGCGCCAAAGGCGGTGTAATATTCTTCGCCACCAACGTTTGAAATACCTACCGTGGTAAGAGGAAACACCATGTGAGTAGACAGTATTTCATGGTCAAGCGCAGGCTTATCTTTTACTTCAGACGCGGCGAACAAGAGACTTTCTACCAAAATTTGCTCACCGCTAATTGCAAGCCATGCATCAATGCCGTCTTGATTAGCAATAAGTAAGCAGTTTTCCTCATGTGTTACCACAAAGTCATCGTGCTCTTTAAATAAGGCTTCGATGCTTTCCAGTTCCCAGCTCATACCTTTCTCCTTTAGTTATTAAAGCGATAATGTTGAAAACGAATGTCGTGAATGTGGTGCCTTATTGAGCATCGCCTAGTTTTAAAACGCTATTTAAACGCAACATTTAAAATCGAGCGTAGTAAGCGTTGCTGTGAGAACAACCACAGTTACTGTAACGACTATTTACGTCTTCGCCAATATCTTGACTTGCAGTGTAGACCTGTTGTGCCATAATCGTCAACATTAAATACATGCTATAAGTGTAAAAAAGTGTGTTTTTGTAAATTATAAGTCACATTTGGGTGGTTTTTGGAGGCTATGTGGACAGGGTGAATACGCAAGGTGCTAAAAATGCGTGGCGGCAAACAGTAGCAAGAGTCGTGAAGTCTGAAATGTCTGTGCGCGGCGTAAAATATCAAGCGCTAAGCCAAAGGCTTGAAGAGATCGGTGTAGAACAAAGCGCTGATAACCTAAGAAATAAAGTGAATAAAGGTATCATGGGGGCCGATTTGTTACTTCAGATTTTATACGTGCTTAAAGCTCGGCCTTTAGACGCTTCGCTATTAGAAGAAATCTTAACTGATCTTCAGTGACAAACAGCGTAAAATGCCATCGGAATAAGATATTGATATACAACCAACCTGCAAAATAAGGGTTCAGGCTTCGCAACAAGGTTGCAGTAAGCGAGAGCAGGTGGAGAAAATAAGCAGATAAAAAAATACCCAGCACGTGCTGGGTACGAATGATAAGGAATGTTTATGGGAGAACATCATCACTATCTGTAAGTATCTTAACCGTTTAAGGTTTTAAGTGCTAATTAATACGCTTTATTGTACGTATGTCGTCTAATATAAGGTTATTCTAAAACATACGTAAAATTCTAGGGCTTTGAAAAACCAGTGATTTTATTTTTATTTGGAGCCGTTTTTAATTTGGGGTTGTATTTTTCTTAGTCTTTAGTTTTAACTTAAATAACACTTAAAATCATACTTTTGTCTAATTCTAACACCGTTAATCAGTTGTATTTATGAAACTATCAGATTTTAGCTTCGAGCTACCGGAAAAACTTATCGCCAAATACCCGACGCAGCAACGTACAGCGAGTCGCTTGTTGCACCTAGACGGGAAGACTGGCAGTGTGGCGCACACCATGTTTGCTGACATGCTGAAATTTGTAGAGCCTGGCGACCTCTTGGTGTTCAATAATACCCGAGTTATTCCTGCGCGTTTACTTGGTAAAAAAGAGACTGGCGGACAAGTAGAAGTGCTTATTGAGCGTATTACGTCAGACAATACTGCGCTGGCACATGTTCGCGCGAGCAAGGCACCTAAACCCGGAACCAAGCTTATTCTTGAAGAAAAAGTGAATGTGACGGTGACAGGGCGAGACGATGCGCTATTTATTTTGCAGTTCGATCACGAGGAAACTGTGCTATCTCTGCTGGAAGCCCACGGCCACATGCCGCTACCTCCTTATATTGATCGCCCGGACGAAAACTCAGACAAAGAACGCTATCAAACTGTTTATAACCAAAAACCAGGCGCTGTTGCAGCACCAACCGCAGGCCTTCATTTTGACGACGCTATTTTAGAAGCGTTAAAAGAGAAAGGCGTGAACTTGGCTTTTGTGACTCTGCACGTAGGTGCGGGTACGTTCCAACCGGTGCGTGTGGACAATATCCAAGAGCATAAGATGCACGCAGAGTTCGCCGAAGTACCGCAAGACGTCGTTGACGCTGTTCTAACCACAAAGGCCAACGGTAAACGCGTTATTGCAGTGGGAACGACTTCAGTTCGCTCGTTAGAGTCGGCGGCCAAAGCGAGTGCCGAACGCGGTGATAAAGAAATAATCGCGGCCTTTAACGAAGACACAGAAATCTTTATCTACCCAGGCTTTGAATTTAAAGTGGTAGACGCAATGTTCACTAACTTCCACCTTCCAGAGTCCACGTTGATGATGCTAATTAGCGCATTTGCTGGGAAAGATAACGTGATGAATGCCTACCAAGAAGCGATAGAAAAAGAATATCGATTCTTTAGCTATGGTGATTCTATGTTTATTGAGCGCGCCTAAACATATTCGCCCAAGGACATTGGGTGGTTAAATGGGTGTTTTTCAGGGCTTTCTAGCCTAGTTACAGATAAACATAGATACAGGGCATGATCTCAGCCAAATTACTGGTATAATCGCCGCCAATTTATTTTTATACCCAGCGCAAAAGCGCACCTAAAGTGGGAATGCTTTCACATGCAATTTGAGTTGTTAAAAACCGAAGGTCGAGCACGACGCGGCCGTTTGGTGTTTGAACGCGGTGTTGTTGAAACTCCAGCGTTCATGCCCGTAGGTACATACGGTACCGTAAAGGGAATGACCCCTGAAGAATTAAAAGACAGCGGTGCACACATCTGTCTTGGAAACACGTTTCACCTAATGCTACGTCCTGGTACTGGTATTATCCGCCAGCACGGCGATCTGCACGATTTCATGAATTGGGATAAGCCGATCCTTACTGATTCGGGTGGCTTCCAAGTATTTAGTTTGGGTGACTTGCGTAAAATTACCGAAGAAGGCGTAACGTTTCGCTCTCCAATCAATGGCGAAAAGATTTTGCTTACGCCTGAAAAGTCGATGGAAGTTCAGCGCGACTTGGGGTCTGACATCGTAATGATTTTTGACGAGTGCACGCCGTACCCTGCTACTGAACAAGAAGCGCGGGTTTCAATGGAAATGTCGTTGCGCTGGGCGAAGCGCAGTAAAGAAGCTCACGGCGATAACCCCGCAGCACTGTTTGGTATTATCCAAGGCGGTATGTACGAAGGGCTGCGCGACGTGTCACTTGCTGGTCTTGAAGCGATTGGTTTTGATGGCTATGCCATTGGCGGTCTTTCTGTAGGCGAGCCAAAAGAAGATATGATCCGCATCATCGACCACACTGCGCCTAAAATTCCAGAGAATAAGCCTCGCTATCTAATGGGCGTTGGTAAACCAGAAGATTTGGTTGAGTCTGTGCGTCGCGGTATCGATATGTTTGACTGTGTAATGCCTACGCGTAATGCGCGAAACGGTCACTTATTCGTGACAGAAGGCGTTATTAAAATTCGCAACGCGAAACACAGAAACGACACCTCACCATTAGATGAGAATTGCGATTGCTACACTTGTAAAAACTATTCTCGCTCATATTTACATCATTTGGACAAATGTAACGAAATCTTGGGTGCGCGCTTAAACACCATCCATAACCTTCGTTATTATCAGCGTGTGATGCAGGGTCTTCGCGATGCGATTGACGCGGGTACGCTTGACGAGTTTGTACAAGAATTTTATGAACAAAAAGGGTTGCCGGTTCCGGCACTATAACAACGATAATATTTGGGGAATTTTATGAGCCTATTTATCTCTAACGCTTACGCACAGTCTGCTGGTGCGCCGCAAGGTGGCGGCATGGAAATGCTTATCATGCTAGCTGTATTCGGTTTAATCTTTTACTTCTTGCTTTACCGCCCACAGGCTAAGCGTGTGAAGGAGCATAAAAACCTAGTATCTTCACTAGGCAAAGGCGATGAAGTACTAACACAAGGTGGTTTGGTAGGCAAAATCACTAAAGTGTCAGAAGAAAAAGATTTCATCGAAGTTGCACTTAACGATTCAAATAACATCGTTGTTCAGAAGTCTTCAGTAACTGCTGTGCTGCCTAAAGGCACAATGAAGTCACTGTAAGTAACAATCGCCGGGGCCGGGACGCTTCCCGGTACTGGCACGAAAGGATTATCCAGTGCTAAACAAAAACTCTATTTGGAAAGTACTGAGTGCACTCATTGTTGTTGCAATGTGTGCACTTTATGCGCTTCCTAACATTTACGGCGAAGATCACGCCGTACAAATCTCAGCAGGCCGTGACGCTGTGGTAACAGATGCCACTGTTGAACAAGTAAAAGCCGCACTTAGTGAAAAAAACATCTCTCCAAAACGTGTTGAGTTTGAAGGTGAACAAATTTTAGTTCGCGTTTCTGATTCTGATACACAGCTAATCACTCGCGAAACGTTAGAAAAAGCCCTTGGCGATGATTATTACGTTGCTATGAACCTGGCCCCTGATACGCCAGAATGGCTTGAAGGTTTAGGTGGGGCGCCGATGAAGCTAGGTCTTGACCTTCGCGGTGGGGTGCACTTCCTAATGGAAGTGGACATGACCGAGGTTATTACCAAGTCTCTTGAAGATGCAGAGGGTGGCTTTCGTACTTCATTACGGGAAGAAGGTATTCGCTATCGCGGTGTAAAGCAGGTGGACGATCATATCGACATTACCTTCCGCGATGAAGATACGCTAGACAAGGCCGAGTTCTTTTTGCGCAATCAAAGTCGCGACCTTACTTTTAACCAGGTGGATGACTTAACCCTTCGCGCTATTTTTGCTGAAAGTAAGCTTCAAGAAATTCGCGACAACGCGGTTAAGCAAAACATCACGATTATTCGTAATCGTGTTAACCAGCTTGGTGTTGCTGAGCCTCTCGTTCAAAAGCAAGGTGCTGACCGCATTGTTGTCCAGCTTCCAGGTATTCAAGATACCGCCCGTGCGAAAGAAATTCTGAATGCCACCGCAACACTAGAATTTCGCATGGTAGACCAAAAGAACGACATCCGTGACGCTTTAAACGGTCGTGTGCCTCCTGGCTCTCAGGTGATAGAAGATCAGCAGGGTATTCCTCAGCTTCTTGAAAAGCGCATTATGCTTACTGGTAGCCACATTATTGATGCGAATAGCGGTGTTGATGAATATGGTCTTCCAAATGTGAATATCTCGCTAGACTCTGAAGGCGGTAACAAAATGTCTCGCTCAACCCGTGGCAACATTGGCAAGCCAATGGCTACGGTCTTTATCGAGTACAAATCTACCGGTGAGAGAAATGACGACGGTAAACTTGTATTCGAAAAGCATGAGCAAGTTATCTCAGTTGCCACTATTCGTGCGCAGCTTGGCAGCAAATTCCAAATTACCGGTCTTGATTCACCGAAAGAAGCGCGTGACTTAGCATTGCTACTTCGTGCGGGTGCACTGATTGCGCCTATTCAGATTGTTGAAGAGCGTACCGTTGGACCGAGCTTGGGTAAAGAAAACATTGAGCTGGGTATGCAGGCTATTATGTATGGTCTAGCTGCAGTACTTGTTTTCATGTTGATTTATTACAAAGCGTTTGGTGTGGTAGCGAACATTGCACTTATTACAAACCTAGTGATGATTGTAGGCATTATGTCGATGATCCCTGGTGCAACGCTTACTCTTCCGGGGATGGCAGGTATTGTTCTAACCGTTGGTATGGCGGTAGACGCAAACGTGCTAATTTTCGAGCGTATTCGAGAAGAGCTTCGTGAAGGGCGCAGTCCGCAACAAGCTATCCATCAGGGTTACGACAGCGCGTTCTCAACCATATTGGATGCAAACATCACTACTTTCATTGCTGGTCTTATTCTGTTTGCAGTAGGTACCGGCCCAATTAAAGGCTTCTCTATTACGCTAATGATTGGTATCGCAACCTCTATGTTTACCGCTATTTTGGTTACTCGCGTTATTGTTAACGCAGTATGGGGTGGTAAACGTCTTGAGAAATTAGCGATTTAAGGAGCGTAAAATGCAGTTATTAAAATTATCCGAAACCGTTAATTTCATGCGCCTTCGCATACCTGCGATGGTGCTGTCGACAATTCTTATTATCGGCTCGTTCGTTTCTTTGGGGGTAAATAGCCTTAATTGGGGTTTAGACTTTACCGGCGGAACGCTTATTGAAGTTGGCTACGAAGATGCGGCCAATTTAGAAGCCATTCGCGTTCAGCTTAATGAATCGAATTTCGAAGATGCTATCGTGCAAAACTTCGGAAGTAGCCAAGACGTATTGATTCGTATAGCGCCTAGAGACGGTGTGAAAGCAGTAACTATTGGCGAGCAGGTACTAGAGGCACTGCGTGCTGATGGTACTGCGGTAGATATGCGTCGTATTGAGTTTGTCGGTCCAAATGTTGGTGAAGAGCTTACCGAGCAGGGCGGCCTTGCAATGCTAGTCGCACTGTTATGTATTCTTGTTTACGTGGCAATGCGATTTGAGTGGCGTTTTGCTTTGGGGTCTGTTTCGGCGCTAATGCACGATGTAATTCTCACGCTGGGTCTATTCTCGGTACTTCAAATTGAGTTCGACCTAACGGTACTGGCAGCTGTGCTTGCGGTAATTGGTTATTCACTTAACGATACCATTGTTGTATCTGACCGTATTCGTGAAAACTTCCGTAAAATCCGCAAAGGTGAACCTGTTGAGATTATCAATATCTCACTTACGCAGACCCTTAACCGAACTATTATCACTTCACTAACCACGGTGCTGGTACTGGTTGCATTGTTCTACAAGGGTGGTGCGCTTATCCACGGGTTTGCCACCGCATTGTTGTTCGGTGTAGTGGTAGGTACTTACTCATCGGTGTATATCGCAAGTTCAGTGGCACTTGCATTGGGCATTAGTAAAGAAGATCTAATGCCACCACAAGTGGAAAAAGAAGGCGCAGATTTAGATCCTATGCCTTAGTTTTACACGCTTGAAACTTACAAAAAGCCGCATCTATGATGCGGTTTTTTTTTGCCAAATGGCCACAAAAAAAGGCGCCGTTAATAGCGCCTTCATTCAATAATCTAACGAGGTTTTCCCCAACTTGCTAAGCTGTATGAGGTGTTCAGCTTACCTAAGATGCTTCTTACTTAAGGTGCTTCTTACTTGAGGTGCTTAACTAGGCCTTGAACAACCTTCACGCTACCAGCAACAATCTCGCCTTTGTGAAGTGGGTCGTTACCACCTTTAAAGTCTGTTACCAAACCGCCAGCTTCACGAACAATCAGTTCACCTGCTGCGATATCCCAAGATTTAATGCCGCGCTCCCAGTAACCGTCGTGACGACCAGCTGCAACGTAAGCAAGGTCTAGCGCTGCACTACCTGCGCGGCGAATGTCGCCCACTTCGTGGAAAATCTTGTTTAGGCTCAAAGCGTATTCGCCAAATTGAGATTTGTTCTTGAAAGGCAGGCCAGTAGCAATAATGGTCTCAGTCAGATCACGTGGCTTAGAAGCACGAATACGATAGCCGTTAAGCTGTGCACCTTGGCCACGGCTTGCAGTAAATAACTCGCTGCGAATTGGGTCGAAAACGACCGCTTGGTCTAGACGACCTTTATGAAGAAGTGCAATAGATACGGCAAAGTGAGGAATGCCTTTTACAAAGTTAGTGGTGCCATCTAGCGGATCGATAATCCACTGATAGTCAGTTTCTGTGCCCAAAACTTCACCCGCTTCTTCACCTAAAAAGCAATGGTTCGGGTAAGACTGCTGAATTTTGGCAATAATCGCTTGTTCTGCTTCTTTGTCAACTTGTGTAACGAAGTCGTTTAAACCTTTTGACTCTGTTGCTACTTCATTATGTTTTTCAAAACCACGAACAATAACTGTTCCAGCCGCACGCGCAGCGCGCACCGCAATATTCAGCATAGGATGCATAGATAAACCACCAATTGTAAAAGACCAATGAAACGAACCAGCTGTATAAAAAGTAGCTAGTTGTTTACGAAAACGGGCGGAGTCTACCAGAATCTATGCACGATGCAAATGAATTCCCTCTAGCGAAATAATTAATGATCTCCCGTATTTTGTGCAACCCTAATTGAAATGTGCTCAACAAGAACCGGTTGAAAGTGAGTAGCTATCGGGTTCAAAAAAATTATAGGTATGCAAGGCAGCTTAATGACGTTTGAGCTGCTCATAGCCTTCTATACTGCCGCTATGATAAACTTGTACTAATTGAAGACTGTAGGGTGATACGCACTAGCGAATATCATCTTTTTATAAAAGTACGTAGGTATCACAGGCATGCTCGAAAATATTCGCATCATTTTGGTTAACACTTCTCACACTGGAAATATAGGCTCAACAGCGCGTGCTATGAAGACCATGGGCTTGAGCAGTCTTTATCTTGTCGACCCAGTAAATGAACCCGATGGTCAAGCGAGCGCCCTTGCTGCAGGTGCGGGCGATGTTCTGGCAAATGCTAAGATAGTAGGGACGTTAGAAGAGGCCGTTAAAGACTGTGGCTTAGTAGTAGGGACGTCTGCACGCTCTCGCACTCATTCATGGCCTATGTTAGGCCCGCGCGACTGTGGCGAGAAGCTGGTCCAAGAAGTAGAAAAGTACCCGGTAGCCTTGGTGTTTGGGCGTGAGAACAGTGGCTTAACTAATGAAGAGCTACAGCAATGTCACTTTCATATATGCATTCCAGCTAACCCTGAATATAGCTCGCTTAACCTAGCGGCTGCAGTTCAAACGTTATGTTATGAAATTCGCATGGCGTACTTAAACCGCGAAACTTATCCAAGCGTTGAAGAAGAATATCCGCTAAATGACGATTTAGAGCGTTTTTATACGCATTTGGAAACGACGCTGGAAGGCACCTCGTTCATTCGCAAAAGTCACCCAGGTGTGGTTATGACTAAGCTGCGTCGCTTGTTTAACCGAGCACGCCCTGAGTCTCAAGAGCTTAATATTTTGCGCGGTATATTGGCGTCTATCGACAAATCGGTGAAGAATGCTAACTCAGGCGATGCAGACCCTGCACCAGCGATAGAAGAAAAAGAGTAAACACTATGTTCGCCCGTATAAAAGATGATATTCAAGGTGTATTTCATCGCGACCCAGCGGCCAGAAACACCTTTGAAGTGCTAACTAACTATCCTGGCCTTCACGCAGTATGGCTACATCGCGTTAGCCATAAATTGTGGAAGGTAGAATGGAAATGGCTGGCACGCACCTTATCAACTTTCAGTCGTTGGCTTACGGGCATTGAAATTCACCCTGGCGCCACCTTAGGTCGCAGAGTATTCATTGACCATGGTATGGGCGTCGTTATCGGCGAAACCGCCGAGATTGGTGATGACGTAACCCTTTATCACGGCGTCACGCTTGGCGGTACTAGCTGGAAAGCAGGTAAACGTCATCCTACACTCAAAAATGGCTCGGTGGTGGGAGCGGGGGCTAAAGTTCTAGGACCCATCACGATCGGTGAAAACGCCAAAGTAGGGTCTAACTCTGTGGTTGTTAAAGATATCCCAGACGGTGCTACAGCGGTTGGTATCCCTGGTCGTATCATTATTTCTAAGGAAAAAGAGTCGAGTGCAACCGTTAATCCCCAGCGTGATAAAATTGCTCAGAAATATGGTTTTGATGCATACGCAGTTGCGCCAGATAACCCTGATCCAGTGGCTAATGCTATGGGCATAATGCTTGAGCATATGCATCAGATGGACACCAAAGTGGAAGAAATGTGTAAGGTTATTCAGTCGCTAGGTGGCGATGTGTGTACGGATAATTTACACAATATCAGCGCTGAGGATTTCGCAGATACGGGCTTTGATTTAACAGAGACCCAGGAACGAGAAAAAGCCCACTCTTCCTTCGACCCAGCTATTTAAAACTTGAGCCCTATTTAATTTAATAGGGCTACAGGTATTCTCCCGCCACACAGCAACAGTAACCAAAAAAACGATTTAACAATGGTTTAACATCCGTGTTGACTCGGGCAATACTCCAACATACATTGTGACAACGTTAGTTATGACTTTTCAGAGACGTTATGCAAAGCGAGTTGCCACTTTTGGACGTTTTGATTGTAGGAGCAGGTATTTCAGGTGTTGGCTGTGCGTACCATATTCAGAATAAATGTCCTTACCTATCGTACACCATTGTTGAAGCGCGCGCTGACCTCGGCGGTACTTGGGATTTATTTAGGTACCCGGGAATACGGTCAGATTCCGATTTGTTTACCTTTGGTTATGACTTCAAGCCATGGAAAGAGAAAAAGGCTATTGCAGACGGCGGCTCAATAAAAGCTTATGTCGAAGAAACAGCCACCGAGAACGGAATTAAAGAACACATACGCTTTTTAACCCGGGTGGTGGACATAGACTGGCAAAGCGATAAACACTATTGGCGCATAACGTTAAAGTCAGAAAAAAGCGGAGAAACCGAGCACATTGCCGCACGATGGATATTCAACGCATCAGGTTATTATCGTTACGACAAAGGTTTTACTCCTGACTTTGCAGGGCAATCTCGTTTCAAAGGCCAGGTCGTTCATCCTCAGCACTGGCCAGAAGATCTGGAATACAAGAATAAAAGCATAGTCGTCATAGGCAGCGGTGCGACGGCGGTAACATTGGTTCCTGCATTGGCAAAAAACGCATCGCAAGTGACAATGCTGCAAAGAACGCCGTCTTATGTATTGCCTGTTCCCGTTGATGATCCAGTCGCAAAATATCTACGCAAGTGGTTTAGCGAGGACACGGCATTCAAAGCAGCACGTCGGTTTAACATTGCGAAACAACGCTGGGTATACGCATTTTGCCAGCGCTTCCCTAATCGCGCACGTAGAATAATACGTAGTCTCAATGCAAAGATGCTACCTGAAGGATACCCGGTAGATATACACTTTAACCCTCCCTATAATCCTTGGGAACAGAGACTTTGCGCTGTACCAGGTGGAGATTTATTCGAGTCAATTTCAAATGGTAAAGCGTCAGTTGAAACGGATACGATTGCTACGTTTACCGAAACAGGCATTGAGCTTGGTTCAGGTAAGCATATAGAAGCCGATATCATCGTAACGGCCACAGGTTTGAATCTTCTGCCACTAGGAGGTTTAATTCCTAAAATAGATGGCGAGGCTGTTAAACTACCAGAGTGCATCACCTATAAGGGAATGTTACTCAGTGGTGTTCCTAATCTTGCCATTGCGGTAGGCTATACGGCATCTTCTTGGACATTAAAAATTGGCCTCCTTTGTGAGCATTTTACCCGTTTGCTTAATCACATGAACGGGAGGGGCTTCACGCAGTGTACTCCTGTTGCAGAACCAGATATGGAAACCCAACCACTGCTTAACTTTGGCGCGGGTTATATTCAGCGTTCACTCGATAAGTTACCCCGGCAAGGCATGCATTATCCTTGGTCAATGTCGTTTAATTATGCAGAAGATGTGAAGATTTTTCGAAAAGGGCGGATAGATGATCCTGCTCTTAAATTCGAATAGAGCTTTAAGCGTGTTGCGATCCCCTGTATTTACTAAACGAGAATATTAATATGAGCTTAGCCCAGCATAATGAGCAATTTGTTACCCTCAATAACGGTGATACGTTTTGTTATGCCGAACATGGTGGTGAAAGCAGTGAGACAATCGTACTTATTGTCGGACTGGGCCTTCAGTTGGTTTACTGGCCAAAAGCGCTAATAGAACGCCTAGTGGCCAGTGGTTTTCGTGTTATTTGTTTTGATAACCGTGATTCAGGAAAGTCAGTGCGCAGTAACACACCTTATCCTAGCCTCCTTCAACAGCTAAGAGGCAAGGCACCTAAAGGCGCTTACGGATTAGAGCGTATGGCCGAAGACACCGCCCAGCTTTTAGAGGCGCTAAATATTGAAAGCGCACATGTCGCCGGTATGTCTATGGGAGGGATGATAGCGCAAACGCTTTCAAGCCTTTACCCTAGAAAAGTGCTATCCATGACGTCAATTTTCTCAACCACTGGGAGCCGAAAAGTTGGTCAGCCGTCATATTCAACACTATGGAGGTTGGCAAGAGCAAAAGCGCCTGCTAATGAAAATGACGCAGTCAAAAACTATAAAGCGATGATGACCCATATAGGCGATGCCGCAGCACAAGGAGCCATAAACCAATGGCACCAATATGCGCGATTAGCGTGGCAACGCAACGGTGGTAAGAGTGATGCGAAGGCTATGTTTCGGCAGATTGGCGCAATCATGAAGTCAGGTGATCGAACGTCAATGCTTCGAAATGTCAAAGCACCGACATTAGTAATACACGGAGACGTTGACCACATGGTTCATCCTAGCGGGGGCGCTGCAACTGCTAAAGCTATATCTGGCGCCAAGCATCAGGTACTGCGAGGGTTGCGCCATCAAATAGATACCGTGCAATCACACCGCATAGCAGACAGTATCATTGCCCATATCCACTTAAACGCGAAAAGTAAGCGAGCCTAACTGCGTTAAAACCCTCGTATTAAAAACCTTTTTTATGAAAAATGAGAGAAAGCCGAAACCCTGCTCGATTGTCTAATTGGTCGCGCTGCGCACTCAGCATCTATCTGGCTGAAAGTGAATTTCTAATAAACAAAAGCGATTAATTATATCAATAATACCTGACTAATTTACTAGGTCTTATACTTGACCATTTTAGTCGGGTATGTGAAAATTCCTGCACTACAAAACGGCGGGAGAATCCAATGAAACTCACTTCTAAAGGGCGCTATGCGGTTACCGCAATGCTTGATGTCGCTTTGCATTCAAAGCGTGGTCCAGTGCCTCTTGCCGATATTTCAGAACGACAAGAAATTTCCTTATCTTATTTAGAGCAGCTTTTTTCTCGACTGCGTAAAGAGCAGCTAGTGGACAGTGTTCGTGGGCCTGGCGGCGGTTATCTATTAGGCCGCGAAGCGAGTGATATCGCAATAGGCGAAGTCATTCGCGCCGTCGACGAGTCTATCGATGCTACGCGGTGTCAAGGGCAAGCCGATTGCCAGGGCGGAGATCGTTGCCTAACACATAGCTTGTGGCAAGACCTAAGCGACCGTATTGCCGCATTTTTGAATTCAATCACGCTAGGCGAATTAATGGCAAAGCGCGACGTACAGGAAGTAGCCGGTCGTCAGGACGGTAACGCATCACTTCGTCATATCACAAACGATATCGAAGTCAGCATTCAACTTTAAATTGGTATTGAGTGAAACATGGCTTTATCAACACCTATTTACTTAGATTACGCAGCAACAACACCGGTAGACCCGAGTGTGGCTGAGGCGATGGCAAAATGCTTAACGCTAGAAGGTAACTTTGGTAACCCGGCTTCTCGTAGCTACCGCTTCGGCTGGATGGCTGAAGAAGCGGTAGATGTTGCTAGAAATCAAATTAGCGACGCGCTGAATTGTGACCCTAGAGAGATTGTTTTTACCTCGGGCGCAACAGAGTCAAATAACCTTGCCATTAAAGGTATTGCGCAAGGCTATGCCGACAAAGGCAAGCACATTATTACTGTAAATACCGAGCATAAGGCGGTATTAGATACCTGTGAGTACCTACAGAGCCAAGGCTTTGAGGTCACGTATCTTGAAGTGCAGTCAAACGGGTTAATCGATTTAAATGAGCTTAAAAACACGCTGCGTGAAGACACTATTTTAGTATCGGTCATGCACGTGAACAATGAACTTGGCGTAATCCAAGACATACAAGCCATCGGTCAACTTTGCCGCGACAAGGGCGTGTTTTTTCACGTAGATGGCGCGCAGAGTGTGGGTAAGATAGCCATTGATCTAGCCGAGCTTCCCATAGACTTACTATCTATATCAGCCCATAAAATTTATGGCCCGAAAGGAATGGGGGCTTTATATGTGCGTCGTCGCCCTAAAATCAATCTGGTGGCACAGATTCATGGCGGTGGACACGAGCGCGGTATGCGTTCGGGTACCTTAGCCACCCATCAAATTGTGGGAATGGGTGAAGCTATTGCGCTAGCGTCGACAAAAATGGAAGAGGACAGTGATCGCATCTTAAAACTGCGTGAATCGCTGTGGCAGGGCCTTCAACAACTTGACGATATTTATTTAAACGGGCATGCCACGCAGCGCATACCTGGCATATTGAATGTGAGCTTTGCGGGTGTAGATGGCGAAAGCTTAATGATGGGTTTAAACGACATTGCCGTATCTTCAGGGTCGGCGTGCACGTCGGCAAGTTTAGAGCCTTCTTATGTACTAAAAGCTATTGGCCGCAGTAATGAGCTGGCTCATGCAGGTATACGCTTTAGCGTAGGTCGCTTTACGACCCAAGAAGACATTGATTACGTAGTAAACAAAGTGGTTGATGTAACCACACGACTACGGCAAGCGGTTGTTGCTTAAACCCTGTATCAAGCGTTTGGAAACAGATTTTAGTTTAAGCGTAAGCATTAATTTTTGACGGAAGGCAAATACGCTTTTCGTAAAAGCATTCTGTGAGTCTAGTGAATGTGGACGAAAATTAATGAGTACTTAACGCGAAATAAGCGTCAAGTAACGTTTAAAACCCGCTAGAAGCCATAAATTAGTGGCTGAATATTTGAGTGAAATAGTCGGGTATTATATACTACGGCACCAAAAATTTTAGGCTGTCCGCATGTAACCGGCAGTTTCAACGGTTCTTTTGGGTGATAACCCCAAGTAATAACGTCGTTGAAGTTAAAGATTTACATAAATTACCAAGACCGTGGGGTAATTTATTCGCCGGTTGAGTAGAAAGAACAGTGGCAGCAAATGCAGGCAAACAAGTGAGATCCCAACATGAGTGAACAGATCGAACAGGCGTTAGAAAGAAAGTACGATGCAGGTTTCTATTCAGAGATCGAATCAGAAACGTTTGAAAGCGGCCTGGACGAGTCGGTTATCCGCCGCATATCAGCAATGAAGAACGAGCCTGAATGGATGCTTGAATGGCGTTTGAAGTCTTATCATGCATGGCTAGAAATGGAAGAGCCAGATTGGGCGCATGTCGATTATCCAAAAATTGATTATCAAGCCATTTCTTATTACTCAGCGCCAAAGAGTATGAAGGATAAACCTCAGTCGTTAGACGAGGTTGACCCTGAGCTGCTTCGTACTTATGAGAAGCTGGGTATTCCATTGCACGAGCAAGAGATGCTAGCTGGTGTTGCGGTAGATGCGGTTTTTGACTCGGTATCGGTTGTTACAACATTCCGCGAGAAGCTTGAAGAAGCAGGCGTTATTTTCTGCCCAATTTCTGAAGCGGTTCAAAAGTATCCTGACCTTGTTAAAAAATACATTGGCTCAGTAGTTCCGCGTACGGACAACTATTTCGCTGCGCTAAACAGTGCCGTATTTACTGATGGTTCATTTGTTTATATTCCAAAAGGCACGCGTTGCCCGATGGAGCTTTCTACTTATTTCCGTATCAACGAAATGAACACAGGTCAGTTCGAGCGTACCTTGATTGTTGCTGATGAAGGCAGCTATGTAAGCTACCTTGAAGGGTGTACCGCTCCTCAGCGCGACGAGAACCAGCTGCATGCGGCTGTGGTTGAACTAGTGGCAATGGACGACGCGCAAATTAAATACTCAACGGTACAGAACTGGTACCCAGGTGACGAGAACGGTAAAGGCGGTATCTACAACTTCGTGACAAAACGTGGTGTAGCTCATACTAATGCCAAAATCTCGTGGACGCAGGTTGAAACCGGCTCTGCGGTAACGTGGAAGTACCCAAGCTGTGTACTTAAAGGCGACAACAGTGTAGGTGAATTCTACTCAGTAGCGCTAACACGCGGTCGCCAGCAGGCTGACACCGGTACTAAGATGATCCACGTGGGTAAAAATACCAAGTCGACCATCATCTCTAAAGGTATCTCAGCGGGTAACAGTAACAATGCCTATCGCGGACTGGTTCAAATGGGCCCTCGCGCAGACGGTGCACGTAATTTTACCGAGTGTGACTCGCTGCTTATCGGTGATAAATGTGGCGCGCACACATTCCCGTATATCGAAAGTCGTAATCCTTCAGCGATTGTTGAGCACGAAGCAACAACATCGAAGGTGAGTGACGAACAATTATTCCTGTGTCAGCAACGTGGCTTAGACACAGAGAAGGCCGTTTCTATGATTGTTAACGGTTTCTGTAAAGAAGTATTCAAAGAGCTGCCAATGGAATTTGCCGTAGAAGCCGGCAAGCTGCTCGAAATTAGTCTTGAAGGTTCAGTGGGGTAATCAATGCTTAGTATCAAGAATTTACATGCCAGCGTGGAAGAAAAGAACATCATTAAAGGTCTTAACCTTGAAGTTAAACCTGGTGAAGTACACGCTATCATGGGCCCCAATGGTGCCGGTAAGAGTACATTAGGTTACGTGCTTTCTGGCCGCGACGGCTACGAAGTTAACGAAGGTGAAGCGTCATTAAACGGCAAAGACCTACTTGAACTTGAAGTAGAAGAGCGTGCCCGCGAAGGACTTTTCCTTGCTTTCCAATACCCGGTAGAAATTCCAGGCGTAAGCAACATGGAATTTATGAAAGAGTCGGTTAACGCTATGCGCGAGCAGCGCGGTGAAGAGCCATTAACTGCTGCTGAATTCTTAAAGAAAGCAAAAGAAGCGTGCAAGCAAGTGCAGCTTCCATTGGATTTCTTAAAGCGTGGTGTTAACGAAGGCTTCTCTGGTGGTGAGAAAAAGCGTAATGAAATCATGCAAATGATTTTGTTAGAGCCAAAGCTGTGTATTCTAGATGAATCAGACTCTGGCCTTGACGTTGACGCGTTACAGGTTGTTGCAGATGGCGTTAACAGCCAGCGCGACGGTGAGCGTAGCTTTATCGTTGTAACCCACTATCAGCGTCTTCTCGACTACATTAAGCCTGACTTTGTGCACATTCTTGCTGACGGCAAAATCGTGAAAAGCGGCGACGCTTCACTTGCGCTAGAAGTAGAGAAGAGCGGTTATGCATTTTTAGGTAAAGCGTACGAGGAGGCTGAGGCATGAGTCAATGGCTAGAACAGGTCATTGATAGCGCACAGCGCGACGATTATTTATCGCCCGTGCGTCAACAGGCCTTAACACAGTTAAAAGCTGACGGCTGGCCAGCGCGTAGAAGCGAGAGCTGGCGTTTTACGCCGCTCACGCCTGTAGAAAAGCGTGAAGCGAAACAAGCTGCTCAAGCAGACAGCCTGCCGGTTCCAGCAATAGAAAACCTGAATGCTATCGACTTGATTTTCGTTGATGGTGTATTGGTAACGCAAGTAAACACCTTGAACGTGCCTGCTGGCATGACAATTACGTCGCTCAATACCGACGATGCAGCTACGCAGCAAGCTATTAGCAGTGTTTACGGTCAAGTTAAGCCAACCCGTCATATGTTTGGTTTGGTGAATGACGCGCTTTGCCAACACGGTGTATTTATTAGTGTTGATGCCGGCGTAAAAATCGACACGCCAATTCGCATCGTGAACATGGCTTCACAAAATGTCGATGCTCACACGCGTGTAGTGGTTAAAGTAGCGGAAGGCGCAAGCGCCACTGTTATCGAGCAAGGTTTTGGTGATACTGAAAGCTTAACCACCGCATTTGCTGAATATGATTTGGCGGATGATGCACATCTAGAACACTATCGTTTTGCTATGTTTACCGGCAAAGCTAAGCAATTAGGTGGTAGCCACTTTAAGCTACATAACCGCACTACGCTTAACAGCACCATGGTGGGCTATGGAAGTGAGCTTTCGCGTTTAGATGTAGATATTCATCACGCCGGCGAATTTGCCGATGCGAAAATGAACGCCATTTATCTTCTGGCGGAAGGCGAGTTATTTGACCTTCACTCTACCATTGAGCACGCTATGCCTAATGGCACAACAGAAGAAAACGCGCGCGGTATTGTTGGCGATAAGGCTCGTGCGGTATTTAATGGTCGTATTCACATTCATCGCGATGCGCAAAAGACATTGGCTGAGCTTAATAACCGCAATCTATTACTATCTCGCCGAGGCGTCATCAACACCAAGCCTGAGCTTGAGATTTATGCTGACGATGTTAAATGCGCCCACGGTGCCACAGTGGCAGAGATTGAAGAAGAAGCACTGTACTACATGCTTACTCGTGGTATTTCACGTAGTAAAGCCCTGGTTATGTTGAACTTCGGTTTTATCCAAGAGCTGATCAACGATGTGCCGAACGTAGCAGTACGTGAGTGGCTTGCGCCTATCTTAAGCGAGCGTTTCGCCCAGATGGAGGTGAAATGAGCTTAGACGTTGCAGCACTTCGTGCCCAGTTTCCTATTTTATCGAAAACGGTAGACGGCAAACCGCTGGTATACCTCGATAACGCGGCAACAACGCAAAAACCTCAGGCGGTGATCGACGCCTTGGTCGATTTTTACACGGGTACGAATGCCAACGTGCACCGCGGAGCGCATCATTTATCAGATGAAGCCACGCGCCGCTACGAAAATGCACGTACCAGCGTTGCTACGTTTATTAATGCGAGTGCTCGTGAAGAAGTCATTTGGACTGCCGGTACCACTGAAGCTATCAACATTGTTGCAAATGGTTTAAGTCAGCTTCTTGCTGAAGGTGACGAAGTGATGGTTACCGAGTTGGAGCACCACGCGAACTTAGTTACGTGGCAGCAGGCGTGCCGTCGCTCTGGTGCAACGTTGAACGTTGTGCCAATTTTCGATAGTGGTGAGCTTGATGTTGAAGCATTTGACAGGTTGCTGTCCGAAAACACTAAACTAGTGGCCTTTCCCCATGTATCGAATGCCTTAGGCACGGTTAACCCAATTAAGACACTTACCCAAAAAGCGAAAGCAGTTGGCGCATGGGTATTAGTTGATGGCGCTCAGGGCATTGCTCATGGCGGCGTTGACGTACAAGATATTGGTTGTGACTTTTACGCATTTTCAGGGCACAAACTTTTCGGTCCAACGGGTATAGGCTGCTTGTGGGGCAAAAAAGACGTGCTTGAAACCTGGCCAGTATGGCAGGTAGGCGGTGAGATGATCAAAGATGTGACTTACCATGAAGCTACATGGGGTGCATTACCAAATCGCTTAGAAGCAGGCACGCCCAACATTGCTGGCGCTATAGGTATGGGCGCTGCAGTAGATTGGTTTCGTGCCCTTGATGTAAAAGCCTTACACGAGCACGAGCAGAAATTGTTAGCCTATGCTACCGAGCAAGCTGAGGCGCTTGACGGTATGCGTATCATTGGTACTGCACCGAATAAAGTAGGAGTGTTAAGCTTCTTACTTGATGGCGCTCACCCCGCAGACGTAGGCTTTATTTTGGATAGGCAAGGCGTTGCCATTCGTACCGGCGATAACTGTGCACAGCCATTAATGAAACGCTTTGGTATTCCGGGCACCGCTCGAGCGTCGTTCTCAATTTATAATACGCTTGAAGAAGTCGACAGCTTATTCGCTGCGCTTAAGAAAGCAAAAATGATGTTGGCCTAAGGAGGCATTATGAGTGTTGAAACTTTCGTACCTAGTACAAAGCTCATTACGCTAACTGACAGTGCCGTTAAGCATTTCGAAAGTAAGCTTAAAGACAAGCCTGGTCAGTTAATTCGTTTATCAACAAAAGTAAGCGGCTGCACGGGTTATGCTTACGTGCTTGATTTTGCCGATGGCGCACAAGCAGGGGATGAAATTGTAGAGATTTCACCAATTGTAAATGTGGCAGTCGCCGCTGATGCAACAGACCTTTTGCGTAACACAGAAATTGATTACGTGACTGAAGGCGTGAATGGCATCATCAAGTACAACAACCCTAACGTGGTTGATGAATGTGGGTGTGGCGAAAGCTTCAACGTGGGCTAACGCCTGCGTTCAAAATCCGCAACGAGTATTACCAAGAGTACAAAGTCGTTTATGAAGCAAAAAATGGTGACCACCGAGCGTGAATGTAAAGCACGTTTGGTTCCTGCAGGCAACCCCACCGTTATACCCGAAGGTGAGTTTGTTAATATCACGCAAGAGCTAGGTGGTAACTACACCGTGACTTGGCGTGGTAATATGTATCGAATTGATGGTACAGATGCTGGTGCAATTGGCCGTAAAGCCATGACACTTAGTTTTGACGCTCCGGAAGATGGGAACATCAGTGAGCAGCAAGTGTGGGATGCTTTAGAAACTATCTATGACCCGGAAATTCCAATTAACCTAGTATCGCTCGGCCTTATCTATAAGGTGGATATTGACCAAGCATCTGGAGATGTAAATATCGATATGACGCTTACAGCACCGGGCTGTGGTATGGGGCCAGTTTTAGTAGGTGATGTGGAATATCGTGTGGCTATGGTTCCTCATGTTAAAAACGTGAACGTTGAGTTGGTTTTCGACCCAGCTTGGTCACGAGACATGATGAGCGAAGAAGCACAGCTTGAAGCGGGTTTGTTCTTTTAAGCGGTAGATGAGCCGCCTACCTATAATTATTTTTACACAATTACGGAAATAGCAATGCAACTACCTAGCAGTGACGAAATTATTGATGATTTAGCGTTCTTCGACGATTGGGAACAGCGTTATCAGTACATCATTGACTTAGGAAAATCTATTCCGGGTTTACCAGAAGATGCTAAGACGCCTGAACGCTTAGTAAAAGGATGTCAAAGTAGCGTGTGGTTGGTTGAGTCTTACGACGGTAATAAAATCAATTTTGATGTCGACAGCGATGCCGTTATTGTTCAAGGCCTACTAGCGTTAGTTCTTGCCGCTTACAACGACAAAACGCCTAAGGATATTTTAGCGTTTGATATCGACGGCTATTTTGAAGCGTTGGATCTCGAGCGTCATATCACCCCAACCCGAGGCAATGGTTTACGCGCTATCGTGGGTAAAATTCAAGAGCTAGCAAAAGCTAACGCCTAAAACCTTATCGTTGGGTCGGTTATTCAGCTTCACGTTAGTTACCGATAGCAGCCATAGTGAGTGCAGATATTATTGCTTTAAAATATCTGCCTTCGCAAAATAATGTATACACTGTCATCATATTGTCACAGCTAGCGGGTTAATTTGACGCTACATTGCAAGTAAAAACAATACGTTACGCCTGATTTAAAAAGGCGCTGGTCAAGCCGTTATTAATTGCCTATAATTCGCGGCCAAAATTTAAAGATACATACACAATTTGTTTGGAGAGAGAACATGGCTCTTGAGCGTACTTTTTCGATTATCAAGCCTGATGCGGTAGCTAAAAACGTAATCGGTGCAATTTACAACCGTTTCGAATCTGCAGGTCTTCGCATCGTGGCATCTAAGATGATCCACATGAGCAAAGAGCAAGCAGAAGGCTTCTATGCAGAACACAAAGAGCGTCCTTTCTTCGGCGCACTTGTAGACTTCATGACGTCTGGTCCAGTTATGGTTCAAGTACTAGAAGGCGAAAACGCTGTTCTAGCTAACCGTGAAATCATGGGCGCAACTAACCCAGCTGATGCAGCTGCAGGTACACTACGTTCAGACTACGCTGCGTCAATTGACGAAAACGCAGTTCACGGTTCTGACGCGCCTGAGTCAGCAGCACGTGAAATTGCTTACTTCTTCTCTGAAGAAGAAATCTGCCCACGTACTCGCTAAGATTACGAAGGTAGATAAACGGGGCTATAAGCCCCGTTTTTTGTTTCTGAGCGTCTGAGCACGCTTTATGCTGCTTTGCTCGGCGCTCATTTAGGCGGTCTAAACCACGCTTCTCGCGCATTGCCAAACTTAACGTTTCTCTGCGTTAAATCGGCTTTTTCTCAAATCTCATCTGTGGTAAAATCCGCGCAAATTTTAATCAGCGTTTTTCTTTTTCTTAAATGTCGTTCAAGACATAGTCGAATCGCTGGTTTTTACACCGTATTCAGCAGTAAGAGGGGCATCCCTCGAAGGTAAAAGGGTCATCTTATTCATGGCAAAAACTAACTTATTAAACTTAAATCGCGAAGGCTTGCGCAATTTCTTTAAAGAAATGGGCGAGAAGCCATTTCGTGCCGACCAGGTGATGAAATGGATTTACCAGCACGGTGTTAGCGATTTCGAGGAAATGAGTAACCTCAACAAAAACCTTCGCGCGATGCTGATTGAAAATTGTGAAATTAAAGCGCCTGAAATTGCTTACTTTCAAGAAGCGAGCGACGGCACTATTAAGTTTGCACTTACCCTTGAAGGCGGTCAGGAAGTTGAGTCAGTTTGGATCCCTGAAACTGATCGTGCGACGTTATGCGTATCTTCACAAGTAGGTTGTGCCCTAGAGTGTACCTTCTGCTCAACGGCGCAACAGGGTTTTAACCGTAACCTGAGCGTGAGCGAAATTATTGGTCAGGTATGGCGTGTAGCTACTTTCCTTGGTCTATCAAAAGATTCAAGCAAACGCCCAATTACCAATGTAGTAATGATGGGCATGGGTGAGCCGCTACTGAATCTCAAAAACGTAGTGCCGGCCATGGATATCATGCTAGACGACTTTGGTTTTGGTTTATCTAAGCGCCGCGTTACCCTAAGTACATCTGGCGTTGTACCTGCACTTGATATGCTAGGCGATCAGATTGACGTGGCACTTGCTATTTCGCTACATGCGCCCACCGACGAACTGCGTAATGAAATTGTACCGGTTAATAAAAAATACAATATAGAAGCGTTTTTGGCAGGCGTACGTCGCTACCTAGCTAAATCTAAAGCTAATCAAGGTCGCGTAACTGTTGAATACGTAATGCTTTCGAATATTAATGACAGCACTGAACAAGCGCATCAACTGGCAAAGGTATTGAAAGACACCCCTAGTAAAATAAATTTAATACCTTTTAATCCATACCCGGGTTCGCCATACACATGTTCTAGCAATTCGCGCATTGACAGATTCTCAAAAGTGCTTATGGAATATGGGTTTACGACAGTTGTGCGTAAAACTCGTGGCGATGATATTGACGCGGCATGTGGTCAACTAGTGGGCGATGTAGTAGACAGAACGAAAAGATTGTTAAAAAAACAGGTGAAGGGTGAAGCAATTTCAGTAAAAATGGCCCAATAATCATCAAGATAATAGGGTAAGACTATGGTTGCAGGATTGCGAACTTCACTTAGAGTTGGATTATTAAGCGCGGTAATACTCGCTGCTGGTTGTGTTAGCAACGGTCAGTCAGGCATGTATGGTGGTAACTTCGATCACGAAGAAGCCGCCAAAACGCGTATGTCTCTTGGTCTTACCTACCTACAAAATAATAACTACACGCAGGCGAAAAAGAACCTCGACAAGGCGCTTGAGTTTAACCCTCGCTCCGCAGATGTACAGTACGCTATGGCATATTACTATCAGCTAGTAGGTGATAACCTGAGGGCTGAAGAGTTTTACAAAACTGCTATTGACCTAGCTCCCAACAATGGTGATATTGCCAACAGTTATGGGGCGTTTAAGTGCCAAAATGGCGATTACGAAAAAGCCAAAGCGTACTTCTTTGAAGCGATTAATAACCGTCTGTATGCGAACGCAGCGCAAACCTACGAAAACTTGGCCTTGTGTGCTCAAAGCCAAGGGAAGCTCGATGAGGCAATTGGTTACTTTGAAGATGCTTTGCAGCACCAACCAGCCCGAGGTAAGACGTTATTTTTGCTAAGTGAGCTCTACGTAGTGTCACAACAGTGGGAACTAGCTGAGTCAACACTTCAAAAGTACCAAAGGGTTGCCAAGGTTACCCCAGATTCTTTGTGGTTGTCTTACGAGATTGCCAAAGGCAAAGGTGATGTGGAAAAGGCAGCGGGGTATGGCGATATGATGTTATCGCTGTTTCCTGAAAGCGAACTCACGAAGCGATATGCAGTCCAGAGGGAGCGGTTACAAAAGAAAATCGTAAAAACCTCTAAGGCTGCTAATAATGCAGAAAAGGCACTAGAGGTCACTGTTGAACAAGCAACTAAAGAAAAAGCCCCGCAGCAAACTAGCGAAATAACGAGTGAATCTGAGTCTTTTAACAAAGACGCAATTGACCAACCGATTCAGGAGACAAGCGTTAAGCAAAAGCCTGTCGCCTCAGTAGCAGATGAAGGTGACGAGAAAAACACTGAATTATCTGAGAATAACGATAAATTCCATGTAGTAAAAGAGGGTGAAAACTTATATCGTATTTCTTTATTGCACAATATAAGAATGGCAACACTGCAAAAGTGGAATAACCTAGAGAATACTGGCGCTATTATTGCTGGTCAGACGCTTTGGTTAGTACCACCAAGTATGCAGGAGGAATAAGGTTTAATGGTGTCAGAAGAAAACGCGAATCAAGAAGTAACTTCGCAACAACAAGAAAATGCGCCAAGCCCAGGGGCAATGCTTAAAGCACGTCGCGAAAAGCTAGGTTTGTCTCAGCAAGATATTGCCGATAAATTGTTTTTAAAGGCTCAACAAATCAATGATTTAGAAAGTGATGTAATTGATGAAAACTCTTCAGTTACTTTTACTAAAGGCTACGTTAGGAATTATGCCAAACAATTGGGAATGAATTCCCATGAGGTTATAGAGGCGTTTGAACGTTTCCATAATCAAACATCCGTGCCTTCCTCGGAAAAACTACAAAGTTTCTCTAAACGTGTCGCAAAACAGACACACGATGACCGTTGGATGATGGTGACTTATGCTATCTTACTTCTCATTATCGCTGGGGTTGTCGTGTGGTGGTATCAACAGCCAAGCGACGATGCCGTTTCTGAACTGCCTTTAAATGAGGCTGTAAAGAGAGAGGCGGCAAACACGCCAATTTCTTCAGAAAATGGGACAGCAACGGGAGAGATGAGCGGTGCTAACTCTTTCCAAGGCGACTCGTCTGACACATCACTGACGCAAGCGCAGGATTCGTTTCAAACGAATAATGCCCCTTATGCAGGCTCCGATGAGGCTGCAATAGCAGGTGAAAATAACGATGTCAGTGACCAGAATAATGGTTTTACCCAAGACGGTGACCTAGACGATGGGGCCATTTCTGCTCCTGACACTGCAGTTGATGACAGTAACAACCTAACCGCACTGGTAAATGCGTCAGATAGCGATAATGATTTGTTAGCAGAAGCATCGTTAGACACTCAAGCTGACGCGGCACCAATATCGATGGTTTTCACCTTTGACGATGACTGCTGGGTTAATATCAAAGATGGTACCGGTGAAGCCATTGCTTACGGGGTAAAACAAAAAGGTCGTGTAATGGAAATTCAGGGCGTTCCTCCTGTTGAAGTTACGCTCGGCGCACCGGATAATGTGCGCATATCAGTTAACGGCGACGCTGTTGATATTTCTCCATATCAAAATGGCAGAACAGCTCGCTTTGTACTTCCTTTATAGGTAATTAGATGTTTGCAGAAAGCCCTATTAAGCGCAGAAAGTCTACGCGCATAAATGTAGGTAACGTTCCCATAGGTGATGGCGCTCCCATCGCTGTTCAATCTATGACAAATACCCGCACCACTGATGTTGCTGCGACTGTTGATCAAATAAACCGTATTGTTGCTGTGGGCGGCGAAATAGTTCGTGTATCAGTTCCTACAATGGAGGCCGCTGAAGCCTTTAAAGAGATTAAGCAACAGGTAAGTGTGCCACTCGTTGCAGACATTCATTTTGATTATCGCATCGCGCTTAAAGTAGCTGAATACGGCGTAGATTGTTTACGTATAAACCCGGGTAATATTGGCAATATGGAGCGTGTACGTTCGGTTGTCGATTGCGCAAAAGATAAAAATATTCCTATCCGCATTGGTGTTAATGGCGGTTCTTTAGAAAAAGATTTACAAGAAAAGTACGGTGAACCCACGCCAGAAGCCCTTGTCGAGTCGGCTATGCGCCATGTAGACATCTTAGATAAACTCAATTTTGACCAGTTCAAGGTCAGTGTTAAAGCATCGGATGTTTTTCTTGCCGTCGGCGCATATCGCTTGCTGGCGCAACAAATTGATCAACCTTTACACTTGGGTATTACTGAAGCTGGCGGACAGCGCGCAGGTGCCGTTAAGAGTGCGGTTGGGCTAGGCATGCTTTTAGCCGAAGGCATCGGCGATACCCTTCGTGTTTCACTGGCGGCGGACCCAGTAGAAGAGATAAAAGTAGGCTTTGATATTTTGAAGTCACTTCGCATTCGCTCTCGCGGTATTAACTTTATAGCGTGCCCGAGTTGTTCTAGACAAGAGTTCGATGTTATTGGCACCGTAAACGCACTAGAGCAACGTCTAGAAGATATCCTTACTCCAATGGACGTGTCTATCATTGGTTGTGTAGTAAATGGCCCTGGCGAGGCCGAAGTGTCTGATTTGGGCCTTACTGGCGCGCGCAATATGAGCGGTCTTTACGAAGACGGAAAACGCGTAAAAGAACGCCTTCCAAACGATGATTTGGTCGACAAATTAGAAGCCAAAATTCGCGCTAAGGCATCACGCATGAGTGAGCAAAACAAAATTCAGGTCTCGGTAAAAGACTAAGAGAATTTTTGTTCATTGTTGTTTATTCCCAAAGCCCCTATAATGCGGGGCTTTTCACTATTTAGCAGTATGAGAATTTCACGTGGCTAAGACTATTCAGGCAATTCGAGGCATGAATGACTGCCTACCGGAGATTTCCGGTACATGGCAGAAGGTAGAATCTGTACTTCGTCAAGTGGTGGCGAGCTACGGTTACCAAGAAATACGTACTCCCATCGTTGAAAGCACTGACCTATTCAAACGTTCTATCGGTGAAGTTACCGATATCGTTGAAAAAGAGATGTACACCTTCGAAGATAGAAATGGCGATAGCTTGACGCTGCGCCCTGAAGGAACCGCAAGTTGTGTACGTGCAGGTAACGAACACGGTTTATTATATAACCAGCAGCAGCGCTTGTGGTATATGGGGCCCATGTTCAGGCACGAACGTCCACAAAAAGGTCGCTATCGCCAGTTCCATCAGTTTGGTGTAGAAACCTACGGCATGGATGGACCTGACATCGATTTAGAAGTTATTCTTCTTAGCGCACGTTTTTGGAAAGCGTTTGGCATCGATCAGCATGTAAAGCTACAAATAAATACTTTAGGTTCAAACGAAGCGCGTGCGGCTTATCGCGATACGCTGGTTGAATTCTTAAAGCAGCGTGCACACCAGCTCGACGAAGATTCACTGCGTAGACTTGAAACGAACCCACTTCGCGTACTCGATTCTAAGAATCCTGATGTTCAGGCTGCTATTGCCGATGCGCCAGCGCTAATCGATCACCTAGATGAAGAATCTAAAGCACACTTTGATACGCTGTGTTCGCGCTTAACCCAAGCAGGCATTGAGTTCGAAATAAATCCTCGTTTAGTACGCGGGTTAGATTACTACAACCGTACAGTGTTTGAATGGGTTACCGATAGCCTAGGTGCACAAGGTACAGTATGTGCTGGCGGTCGTTACGATGGCTTAGTTGAGCAGTTAGGCGGTAAAGCTACACCTGCGGTTGGTTTTGCAATGGGCATTGAGCGTTTAGTACTGTTGTTGACAACACTCACAAAAGAAGGTCAGGATACGAGCTTCGCTGACATATATGTCACGGCAATGGGTGACGATGCGCAGTCTTACGCGATTGAAGTGGCGGAACATCTACGAAATACCCTTCCTAATTCGCGCGTAATGATGCATTGTGGCGGCGGTAACTTTAAGAAACAGTTAAAACGTGCAGATAAAACCGGCGCGCGTTTAGCGCTGCTTTTAGGTAATGATGAAATGCAGTCTCGCGAAGTGGGGGTTAAACCCTTGCGTGACGGTCAAGAACAAATTACGGTCAGCTTTGATGCCTTATCTGATAAGGTTGCAGAGATGCTGAGCGCAAAATAAATAGAGGACATCATGGAACAGTTCGCAACAGAAGAACAACAAGTAGAAGCGATTAAGCGTTTTTGGAAAGAGCACGGTACAGCTATTATCGTCGGCGCTGCGCTAGGTTTAGGCGGCCTATGGGGCTGGAGAGCGTATTCTGAAGCGCAAATTGAAAATAAAGAAGCTGCATCGGTTGCGTACCAAAATGCGGTAGAAACATTTGGTACCGAAGGAAGTGAAGCAAAAGTTAACGCTTTCATCGAAGAAAATAAAGATAGTGGTTATGCTAGCATTGCCAGTCTTCTTGCGGCTAAGCAAGCGGTAGAATCGGGCGATTTAGACGCTGCTGCTTCGCATCTAAATAGCGTTGTTACCTTTGCTGAAAACGATGAAATGAAGGTGTTAGCGTCGCTTCGTTTATCTCGGGTGCAAATTGAAATGAACCAGCTGGATGCGGCGTTGTCTACGCTTAGCAATGTTACTAACGACGCATTTGCAGCAGAGGTTTCTGAACTAAAAGGCGATGTGTATCAAAAACAAGGCAAGTTTGACGATGCTCGTTTAGCTTATTCAAATGCGTTAGAAAAAAATGCCAACAATCCGCTTTTACAAATGAAGTTAGATAACTTGTCGGTTTCTGCTGCACAGTAAGCGATGCCCACTGGGCTGGTGTAAATAATAAAGAGGTACGCAATTTGTTTCACAACACGTGTGGCCGTAAAGGTCGATTTGCTCGCACGATAGGTATGGCATTGGCAGTGTCTATCACAATGTCTGGCTGCTCTACTATTTCAGACTGGTTTGCAGATGAAGAAGAACTAGAAATTCGTCGTTTAAAGCCGATTGAAGCTAAGTTTACGCCTGAATTAGTATGGGATCAGGATATTGGGGATGGCGTTGACCATTATTTTTCACGTCTACGCCCTGTATATGGTTATGACAAGCTTTTTGCTGCTGATCGCCATGGCGCCGTTGTTGCGATGGAGCCAGAAACAGGAAAGGTGTTGTGGCAAAAAGACTTCGCACAGTTTCGCTCTGAAGGCATGATGAGCTCGATAACCAAGCTATGGCAAAATGGTGAAACAGCTCGAATTGGCGGCATTTCTGTAGCAGATAGACATGTATTCATAGGTACTGAAAATGGCTATATAGCGGCAATGGACGCCGAAACGGGTGAGCTTGTGTGGGAAGCGACGGTACCTGGAGAAATTCTTGCGGCCCCTGCTGCTGATGAAGGGATCCTTGTAGTCAACACAGGCGCTGGAAGTTTGTTTGGCTTTAATACCCGAACCGGCGAACAAATGTGGAGACACGAGGGCGATACCCCTCCATTAACACTTCGCGGTATCTCAGGCCCCATTGCTTCAAACGGCGGTGTTATTGTGGGTACCCCGACCGGTAAAATTCAAGTAAACCTTATTGAAACTGGCGTGCTAGCTTGGGAAACGGTAATTGGAACACCTTCTGGCGCGACAGAACTTGAACGTATTGTCGATGTTGATACTACCCCAGTACTTTATGGCGGAATAATTTACACCGTTTCTTATAACGGCACCTTGGCTGCTGTAGAGCTTCGTTCAGGTCGCGTTATTTGGAAGCGTGAATATGCTTCATTCCGCAATCTGAATATCGATGGCAACAGTATTTTTGTTGTAGACAATAACTCTAATGTTTATGCCCTTGACAGACGAAATGGCGTAGAGTTGTGGTCTCAGGGGCTGCTCAAACAGCGTTCGCTAACTGCAGCGACCCCGGTGGGCGAGCATATTGTAGTAGGTGACAACTGGGGCTTCTTACATTGGATAGAGCAAGAATCTGGTGAGGTAGTGGCTCGACTAGACGTGGGCGGTGATGACGAAGATGACGCTATTTTCGCGGCACCGCTGAACGTTAACGGTAATATTATTGCTGTGACTAGAAATGGCGAAGTAGTCTCGGTACGCGCGCCAAACTAATACTTTATAGCTGAATACATCCTTTCAAGGGCGTTTTAGGTGTGACCTAAAACGCCCTTTTTATTTGTTGTTTAATTCGTAGTTTGGCATGAATATTTTTACCTTAATGTAGAACCACTATACCTGCGGTAACACGCCGCGATTAGGAACTTTTTAATTCTCGCTGAGTGGGCAATTATCTATGCGGATTGGTATTAGGTAGTGAACAAGGTATAATGCGCCCATTCTTTAAAGCCTCATCACAAATTCTGAATCGTTAGAGAACAGACTTCCTAAACGTTGCTTGATTACACTGTGTATGCGGCTTGTGCTTTTTAGCTTTCATGACCCTTAGGATCTGATAAATGTTACCCGTTGTTGCTTTGGTTGGCCGCCCTAATGTTGGCAAATCAACCTTGTTTAATCGCCTTACTAATACCCGTGATGCACTTGTTGCAGATTACCCTGGGTTAACTCGCGACCGTAAATACGGGCAAGCGAAGTTTGAAAAGCGCCAGTTCATTGTTGTTGATACCGGCGGTATTACAGGTGATGAAGAAGGCATTGATGCCGAAATGGCGCAGCAGTCTTTATTGGCGATCGAAGAAGCCGATGTGGTTTTATTTTTGGTTGATGCAAGAGCTGGGATGCTACCCGCCGACCAAGGGATTGCCGATCACCTCAGGCGTATAAATAAAAAAGTGTTTGTTGTAGCCAACAAAGTGGACGGTATCGACGGCGATAGTGAAAGCGCAGAATTTTACTCTTTAGGTTTAGGCGAGATAAAGCAAATTGCAGCGGCTCATGGCCGTGGCGTTAGCCAATTACTCCAGGACGCCTTGAAGCCGCTGGAAGCCGACTTTCCAGACATGGAAATCGTCGACGAAGAGCCAGAGGAAGAAGAAGATGCTGAAGCTCAGCGTCAGCGTCTACAAGAGTTGCCTATTAAGCTAGCTATTGTAGGAAAGCCAAATGTAGGTAAATCTACACTAACAAACCGCATTTTAGGTGAAGAGCGGGTTGTTGTGTATGACATGCCGGGTACAACCCGTGACAGCGTCTATATTCCTATGGAAAGGGATGAACGCGAATACATTCTTATTGACACTGCTGGTGTAAGAAAGCGCAGAAAGATCAGCGAAGCCGTAGAGAAGTTTTCTATCGTAAAAACCCTTCAAGCAATTGAAGAAGCAAACGTCGTGCTATTAGTTATCGATGCCAGAGAAGGCATTACTGATCAAGATTTAAGCTTACTGGGTTTTGTTTTGAATTCAGGGCGCTCGCTAGTCGTTGCGGTAAATAAATGGGATGGGCTAAGCACCGACGTGAAAGACGACATAAAGCGTGAAATGGACCGCCGCTTGGGCTTTGTCGACTTTGCCCGTATTCACTTTATTTCAGCGCTTCACGGCTCGGGTGTGGGCAACCTATTCGAATCAGTGCAAGAAGCCTACATGAGCGCGACCAAGCGCATTAACACTGCGTTGCTTACACAAATTATGGAAATGGCACAGGACGACCATCAGCCACCGCTTGTTCGCGGCCGTCGGGTTAAAATGAAATATGCCCACGCAGGTGGTTACAACCCGCCCGTTATTGTTATTCACGGCAATCAGGTTGATGACTTGCCGAGCTCTTATAAACGTTTCTTGATGAATTATTTCAGAAGAGCACTTGAGATCATGGGCACGCCTATCAAGATTGAATTCAGAGAGGGTAATAACCCGTTTGAAGGTAAAAAAGCTAACCTGACCTTGGCGCAGCAGCGCAAACGTCGCCGTATGATGTCTTACTACAAAGACAAAAAGTAATCTTCAAAAGCGTCTTAAATACTCAGGCGCTATTTCTCGTTCAGTTGAAGTAGCGCTTTAATTCTCTCTTACTCTTTCTCGTTGAGTCATAATTACAATTTGGTTGTAGACTTTACGCGCTCCGTAACGTTTCAACGTCCTACTTCTTTTATCATAACGACGCCTCGCCCCTTAAAAATAAAGCATTATTTAGTAAATAGGTGTTGGAGCCATTTTTGCAATCATTTGCAATTCGGTTTAGGGAAAACGCACTGTAGTTAATTGTATTTGGACGTCATTTTGTCAGTAGAAAAATTATTTAAAAGCACCTCACCACTTCAAAAAAATCAAATATACAATTGGTTTGACAGATACAAACCTCGGGAACAGCAAAAAGTCTATTTTCTTAGCAGTGAAATGGAAAAAAGGCCAAAATTGAATTTATCGTTTACTAAACGCAACAGAGTGGAAAAAGCCTAGCGCTGGCCTTCCAAAAGCAAAGAGCGAACCTTTTTCATCATTTCAGACTCTTGCGGAACTTCTACGTTAACAATCAACTGATTGACAATAGTGTCTGAAAAGTCAGGAGGAAAAGTCGTAGACACTTTCACGATTTTATCTTGTTGCTTAAAGACATAGGTTGTCGCGTAAATTGTTGGTGATGTTTCGGATGCCGCGCTCAGCCCCAATCTCCATCCTCTTAACGCGCTGTTTACCTCATAGCGTGAGGCTGGACTGATTTGAGACAGAGTTAACTGCTGTAAATCGGCTGTAGCACTAGCTCTTTGCAGATCACTTTCTAGTTGCTTTGGAAGTAGCTCGTTTTCATCTGAAGAAAGCTGATCCAAAAAAGGATAAACGGTGACATCAACGAGCGCATCTTCAAACTCAGGGTGTACATAGCGAGTAATTGCACCGTTAAACGGGTCTGGGTATAACTGAGTATCTAATTTAGTGAAGTCGCCAATGGCGTTTGGTACTTGCAACCCACCCTTATAGTCGCTGGCTTCTAGCGCGTCGAACAAAAATTGGCTGGTAAATAATCCAGAATGTTTGGCATGTTGAATCCAGCGGGCAATCAACGATTGCGCTTCTTCTTCGGCTAAAGCGGTTTCCGTTTTCACATCTGTGTTTTCTACGGTACCTGCATCAAATGAAGATGAGTCAATTTCTATCCCTCGCCATTGTAGGGTAAATTCTGCAAATTGCTTTGCGTGCTGCCGATGCATGCCAGGCGCTGCGCCAACGTTAGCAATCAATAGTTCGTAGTCGTTTCCTTCACCATATGGGATTAAATGACCAAATTCTCCTGATTCGCTGAGGAGTTTAATAAAGCTGTCCGGCGAAATAGCATCTTCAAAACACAAATTAGTGGATTGTGAAGTATTAGCTTCGCTTAATGCTCGCTGGGCTCCACAAGCCTTGAGTAACGTCTCGCTAGGGTAGGTAGAGAAAACAGAGACAGGTTGATTGACCATAGAAGCAAAGGTGAAGTCAGGCACTAGTAACAGAACAAAAGCGCACAAAGGTGTCACAACTTTTGGTACAGCGAACCACTGTGACTTTAGGCTCCAAAATGCACAGGCCCGCTGGTAAATACCGGAAAAGGAAAACGCGTTTACATGAACGGGCATAATACTAAAGGCTACCTATTGACGCTGAATTTTTGTCACTGTACTGGTTATTTCACCGTCAGTCACCCGAGTTTTTATCTCATTACCTATTTCAACTTTTTCCACGCTATTTACCGCTGCTTTTTCGGTAAGCGTAATGCTGTAACCACGGGCAAGTGTTGAAAGAGGGCTTACGGATTGTAAGAGGCCCACTTTACTGCCAAGTTCACTTTTCTTGCCTTTTATTAGCGCATTCATGCTCGAAACAAGCTTAGTATTTGCATAGTTAAGTTTATCTTTTGCGCGCGCTACGTTCGCTGATGGCGATTGTTTGTTTAGCCTGTAATCAAGACCTTGTAATTGCTTCTCTGCTTTTGCCAAGTCGCTTTGCATCTTATGCGCTAAACGAAGTTGTAGCCTGTCTAACGTTTGCCACTGCGATTGGATGCGGCTTTGTGGATGCAACGCATTTAGCCGATGTTTCTTTAAAACAAGCTGCTGTTTACTCGTTTGAAGGTACTGATGGATTGCCCTTGCTAAGCGTTGTTTTTGCTGACTTAGCGTTTGGTAGAGAGCGGCAGAATCTTGACTTAAGATTTCGGCAGCAGCAGATGGGGTAGGGGCGCGAACATCAGCAACGAAGTCACTAATGGTGAAGTCTACCTCATGGCCTACGGCGCTAACTATGGGCAAAGCGCTTGCAGCGACTTCTCTTGCCAAGCTTTCATCATTAAAACACCACAAGTCTTCTAATGAACCTCCGCCTCGCGTAAGTAACAGCACATCTACTTCTGCGCGGCGGTTAGCCGTTCTTAACGCATTAATTAACTGTAAAGGTGCGGTTTCACCCTGAACCATTGAAGGGTAAACAACGACTTCGGTCTGTGGGCTTCTACGTTTTAATACACTCAATACATCGTGAAGCGCAGCGCCACTTGATGAGGTTATTACGCCGATGCGATTAATACGCGCAGGTAACGGGCGCTTATTCGCAGTATCGAACAAGCCTTCATTATTAAGCTTGAACTTTAAGGCTTCAAACGCTTGCTTAAGCGCGCCTTCACCGTCGCTTTCCATGTGCTCGACAACAAGTTGATAGTCGCCGCGCGCTTCGTAGAGGCCTACTGATGCGCGCACTAAAATTTTATCGCCCTCTTTAGGGCGAATACGAACGTTGCGATTTGCGCCTTTAAACATAGCCGCGCGCACTTGGGCTTTGTTGTCTTTCAGCGTGAAATACCAGTGCCCTGAAGCGGCTGCCACGAAATTAGATATTTCAGCAGACAGCCAGATAAGGCCGATTTCGCCTTCCAATACGGTTCTGGCTAAGCGATTTAGCTTGGTAACTGTTAAAATTTGTCGAGACGTAGATGGCGAATTTGTAAACATAAAAAAAATCACTAGGTTTAATACATTTAGAGTTTACCTGAAAACTAAAAAACACTACAATTGCGCCGCAATTAACCCTCAACTGAATAGGTGTTGTTGCATGCTACGTATCATCCAAGAAGCCCTGACGTTCGACGATGTGTTGCTGGTTCCCGGCCACTCGACCGTCCTCCCTCACACTGCAAACTTACAAACCCGTCTAACCCGTGGTGTAACGTTAAATATTCCAATGGTGTCTGCTGCCATGGACACGGTTTCTGAAGCCCGTCTAGCGATTGCGCTAGCCCAAGAGGGTGGTATTGGTTTCATTCACAAAAACATGAAGCCTGAAGAGCAAGCTAAACACGTACGTGAAGTTAAGAAATACGAAAGTGGGGTTGTATCTGACCCGGTAACGGTAGAAGAGAGTGCAACCATTGGGGAAGTTATCGCGCTATCTAAGCGTCTTGGCTACTCTGGCTTCCCAGTTACGGACAAGGACAATAACCTAATTGGTATTGTGACAGGCCGTGATCTTCGCTTTGAAAAGCGCTTAAACCTTCCTATTAGCAACGTAATGACCAAAAAGGATGACTTGGTTACCGTAAAAGAAGGTGCAAGCTCTGACGTAGTGCTAGATTTAATGCACGAACACCGCATTGAAAAAATTCTTGTTGTTGACGATGCGTTCAAGCTTACAGGCCTTATCACCGTTAAAGACTTCCAGAAAGCAGAAAACAAGCCTAATGCGTGTAAAGACTCGCTAGGTCGTCTTCGCGTAGGGGCGGCAGTTAGCGTTGGTGCTGGCACTGATGAGCGTATTGCCTTACTTGTTGATGCAGGTGTAGATGTTCTACTAATCGACACTTCTCACGGCCATTCACAGGGCGTTATTGACCGTGTTAAGAAAGTACGTGCTGACTATCCTGATGTACAAATTATTGCGGGTAACGTAGCAACGGGCGACGGCGCGAGAGCACTTGCTGATGCAGGCGTAGATGCAGTTAAAGTGGGTATTGGCCCTGGTTCTATTTGTACTACCCGTATCGTAACGGGTTGTGGTGTACCTCAAATTACTGCGGTATCAGATGCAGTAGAAGCGCTTAAAGATACTGATATTCCAGTTATCGCTGATGGTGGTATTCGTTTTTCGGGTGACATTGCTAAGGCGTTGGCCGCTGGCGCAAGCTGCGTAATGGTTGGCAGTATGCTAGCGGGTACTGAAGAAGCGCCAGGGGAAGTGGAACTTTTCCAAGGTCGTTACTACAAGTCTTATCGCGGCATGGGCTCGCTAGGCGCTATGGATCAAAGCCACGGTTCATCAGACCGTTATTTCCAAGATTCTGACAATGCAGAAAAACTAGTACCAGAAGGTATTGAAGGTCGCGTTGCGTATAAAGGTCCTATTGCAAATATTATTCACCAGCAAATGGGCGGCTTGCGTTCAGCCATGGGTTTAACGGGCTGTGCTACCATTGAAGAGATGAATACCAAGGCGCAATTTGTGCGTGTAACCTCTGCAGGAATGGGTGAGAGCCACGTACACGATGTAAGCATTACCAAAGAAGCGCCAAACTACCGTTTAGGTTAAGGCGACCGACGACTGCGAGGCTGGTAATACACCAGCCTTTGTTCTTTTATTTAACGGGTAAAAATAAAACATGACCACAGATATCCACGACCAACGCATACTTATTTTGGATTTTGGCTCGCAATACACGCAGTTGATAGCACGTCGTGTTCGCGAAATCGGCGTTTACTGCGAGCTTTGGGCTTGGGATGTGACCGAAGAGCAAATCCGCGAATTTAATCCTCAAGGGATTATCTTGTCTGGTGGCCCAGAGTCAGTAACAGAAGAAGGCTCACCGCGAGCACCTGAGTATGTGTTTGAAGCCGGCGTGCCCGTGCTAGGCGTGTGCTATGGCATGCAAACTATGGCGCACCAGTTAGGCGGTGGCGTACTGGGCTCAGACAAGCGTGAATTTGGTTATGCACAAGTAGAAGTGATTAAACCAAGCCCTCTGCTAGATAAAATTGAAGATGCTATTGGCGATAACGGTGCGGCACTTCTTGATGTATGGATGAGCCATGGCGATAAAGTAGCAGCTATTCCTGAAGGCTTTGAAACCATTGCGCAAACGGCTTCATGTCCGCATGCGGCAATGTATAACGAAGAAAAGCAATTCTACGGCGTACAATTCCACCCAGAAGTGACTCACACACGCCAAGGTATGCGTTTACTTACTCACTTTGTAATGGATGTTTGTAAGTGTGAAAAGCTGTGGACGGCTGGCGCAATTATTGACGATGCTATTGAGCGTATTAAAGAAAAAGTAGGTGACGAACGCGTCATATTAGGTTTATCGGGCGGTGTAGACTCTTCAGTAACGGCTATGTTACTTCACCGTGCTATTGGCAAAAACCTTACCTGTGTATTTGTAGATAACGGATTGCTGCGCCTTAATGAAGCCGATCAGGTGATGGAAATGTTTGGTGACCACTTTGGTTTAAACATTATCCGTGTCGACGCTGAAGGCCGTTTCCTTGACCGCTTGAAAGGCATTGAAGATCCTGAGCTTAAGCGTAAAGCTATCGGAAACGAATTTGTTCGTGTATTCGATGAGGAAGCGAGCAAATTAGAGAACGCTAAATGGCTAGCACAGGGTACTATCTACCCAGACGTGATTGAGTCAGCGGGTTCAGCAACTGGTAAGGCGCACGTAATTAAGTCGCACCACAACGTGGGCGGTCTTCCGGAAGATATGGAACTGGGTCTTGTGGAGCCACTGCGTGAGCTATTTAAAGACGAAGTACGTAAAATCGGCCTAGAGCTAGGTTTGCCGTACGACATGCTATACCGTCATCCATTCCCTGGACCCGGTCTAGGTGTTCGTGTACTTGGTGAAATTAAGAAAGAATATTGCGACCTACTACGTCGTGCTGACGCTATCTTTATTGAAGAGCTATATGCAGCTGATTTGTACCAAAAAGTAAGCCAAGCGTTTACCGTATTTCTTCCAGTGCGCTCGGTTGGCGTAATGGGCGATGCGCGTAAATACGATTGGGTAGTAAGCCTTCGTGCAGTAGAGACCATCGATTTTATGACAGCTCACTGGGCGCACCTGCCATATGACTTTCTAGGTAAAGTGTCGAATCGTATTATCAATGAAATCGACGGCATCAGCCGTGTGGTTTACGACATTTCTGGTAAGCCGCCTGCTACGATTGAGTGGGAATAATCGGGTTCAAATATACCGAAAAAAAGAGAAAGAGAGCCTTCGGGCTCTTTTTTGTATCTGCCTAAAAAAGAACAAGTTAATAAGCAACCTGTCAGCACTACGTATGTTTTTATATGTATTGATATGTTGTCTTATACCTAACTTGTAACCATGCCGTCATAAAAATATCATTTAATGGCGACGTCCTTCTTTAAATTTATACTAAAGGTTAAGCCGTGTTCAATTACACAAGCATCAGTCGTTTGGTGATGACGCCCGTTCTCGCCAGTTTTTTAATTCTTGTACTATTAAACGGTGCCTCAATTCTAAAGTCTTTCTCGTTACTTAATTCATTTGATGAATTAGAAAACACCCTGGTTCAGTCTGAGCGAGACGTTAACACCACCCTTAGTACGTTCAAAACACAAGTTCAAGAATGGAAAAATGTCTTGCTGCGCGGACACAAAAAAGAAGACAGAGAAAAATACTGGGAGCGATTTAAACAGCGTGAAGCTGA